>JBDSRU010000439.1:0-4792 GCA_039929145.1 Thermoanaerobaculia bacterium | reverse complement strand
CACCCGGCGGGCAAGGTCATCGTCGAGGCAGGACGCCTGCTCAAGGCGGGCAAGGCCGCTGAGGTGCGCAAGACGGCTTCGAAGGACGTCCGTGAGGAGTGGGCGGCGATGTCGCCCGCGGAGCAGAAAGAGGAGGCGGCGCGGTTGCAGGAGCGTGCTCCCGATCCGGCCGCTTTCGAGGCCGACATCGCCCGCATCGGGGAGATGGTCGTCGACGGCGAGAGCGCGCGGCTCAGCATTCCGACTGCCTCCGGCGATGTCTCGGCGATGGGTTTCGCTTCGATCGAGGGCGGGAAGTGGCACATCGACCGCGGGCCGATGACCCTTCAAGTCTCTGAGCCGGAGACCGCGCCGGCGATCCGTGGCGCGGCGATCCTCGAGCACGAGCTCGGGAAGCTGGCGCTCGACTCCTCTCGCAAGCTCACGTCGGGGAAGTTCGAAGCCGCGCTCGACCTGGTTTCGGTCACGGCTCGCGCCCGTCTGGCAGCCCTGCCCCCGGCCGAGCGCAAGGAGAGCGACAACTTCCGGAAAAAATCCCTGCCGAAGCCGGAGGTGCTCGCGGAGCGGATTCGCGACGGTGGCGAGCTCACCTTCACCGACAAGAACGCTTTTCTCATCGTCGTGAGCGTCTCGACGACAAAAAACGCCGACGGCAGCGTGACCTCGACCTCCGAATCGATCGGCCTCGGATTCAAGAACGAGTTCGACACCTGGAGGATCGCGGACTGAGCACGACTCGCGGTCGACCACGTGATGACGACGGCGGACTTTCCGATCTTTCGCGACGGCTTCGAGGGCAACGATCCCGGGACGGCCGCGCCGTAGCCGCTGTAGCGCGCGTCGTATCCGACGAGCGCGATCGCTACTGAAAGGACGGGGCGATCGAAGCCGATTCTCAGAGCGACGCTGTGGGGTCCGGACTGAGGCGAGAACTCGAGGCGACCGGTGCGAGTTTCCATGCACGACCTCCTGGCGGTGTTTCGGCCGAGTGTATGCCAGGCGACCCTCCGGTTCGCCGCGGGTGGCGAGCGGAAGGTTGCGCAGCGCCAAGGCCGCCGTGCGGCTAGGATTGGCCGCGTCGTGAGCGATCCGAGCCAGCCCGGGGGCCTGGGCCAGTCGAGCGAGCCGGGCACGCCGAGCCCCGCGCTTCCGCCGAGCTTTGCTTTCGGGCGCTTTCAGTACGACGGCGCGCAGGCCAGACTCCTGCTCGCCGGCCGCGAAGTCACGCTGTCGCCGCGCGTCCTCCACCTGCTGGTCATCTTTCTCGACCGGCCTGGAGAATGGCTGGACGAGGAGTGGGTGTCGCGCGGTCTGTGGCCCAAGGCCGTTCCGCCGACCGGCGAGCTCGACCGGCTGGTGCGCGAGCTCACCGCTGCCCTCGACGAAGGAGCTGACGGCGTCTCGACCATCCAGAAGGTGAGCCGCCGAGGCTATCGTCTGATCATTCCGGTACGTCCGCTTGCCGCGGCGGGGACCGGTGCGGAATCGAGCGGAGCTCGCTCCGCGAACCCCCCTTCCGGTGAGCGCATGGCCGCCACGACCGCCGCCCTCCCAGGAGGGCGTAGCGCGCATCGCGCGCTGCTCTCGCCGGCGCAGATCGCCGCGGCTCTCCTCGGCATCGCGGCAGTGGTGCTCGCCGGATTCTGGCTGTCGGGCCCACCGGCAAAGCCGAGCGAGGCAGCGCCCTCTGCAGCGAAGGTCGCGACCGATCCCGCGGCGATGCGCGCCGCGGCCACGGCGGAGCTCGGCAAGGGGCTCGCTGCGGCTCCGCTCTACGACTTCAACTCACGGCGAGCTGCGATCTCCCATTTCGAGGCCGCCCTGCAGCTCGACCCGGCGGCCCGCAACCAGGCGACCGCGCACGCCGCGCTGGCCAACGTCCTGGTCCTCGAAGGTGAAATGGAGCGCGCCCGTCTCGAGGCGCAGGCGGCTCTCGCGGCCAGTATTCCGCTCGGACCCGAGGCCAAGCTCGCTGAACCGTTGGCCGCGCTCGCTTTCTCTCAGCTCTTCGCCGGTCGCGATCCGGCGGCGGCGCGCTCCTCTGCTGACCGCGTCCTCGCGCTCGATGCCTTGCACGTCGCGGCGCGGCGCGCGCTGGTCTGGGTCTGCGTCCTCGAAGGCCGGTTCGACGACGCCCTGCAGCAGCTCGGACCGGCTCGGCTCCCGGGGCACTTCGATCCCGAGATCGCGACCGACGAGGCCTGGATCCTCTACCTTTCCGGGCGTCCTCTCGAAGCGCGCCAGCTCCTCTCTGCGATCGTCCGCCAGGCGCCGCTCTTCCGACGCGCCCATGCCGCACTCGCGGCGCTGCACCTCTCCGAGCGCCGCCTCGCGGCCGCGGCGGTCGAGTTCGAGCTGCTCGATGCCATGAACGCAGGTGCGACCGGGGAAGACGAGCGCGTGAGCCTGCGCATTTCGGGCAGTTGGGCGCTGCCCGACTCCGGCGAGGCGGTGCGTCTGCTGGAGGAGCGCGCAGCCTCCCAGCATCAGGCGCCGCCCGGCGGAGTTCCCGGTGCGGAGACCGAGGCGGCGCGAATCTACGCCCAGTTCGGCAAGCGCCAGTTGGCGATCGAGGCGCTCTCGCGCGCACTCGAACGCCGCGAGAGTGACGCGGCGCTCGCCCGGGTCGACCCGGCTTTCGCGGCGCTGCGCAGCTCCGCGGCCTTTCGCAAGCTCCTCGACAGCGCCGGCGTGCCGCCGCTGGTGAGCTCGATGCCCACCCGCTAGCCCGGGCCGAGACCTGCGCGCGACTCTGACTCCGGGACGGGCTGTCTGAAGGCTTTCCGCGCCGCCGCGCAACCCTGCGCACTCTCCGGCGTATGCGCAGGGATGAGGATCTTCGCCGCTGCCGCCAAAACTGCCGACATCGCCGCCATCGAAGGAACCGCAGGATGCCGGAACGCTCGACGGAAAAAAGAAGTGCTGGGTCTCATGACTGCGGCGCTGCTTTGCGTGCGCGCCGGCTTGGCGGCCCCCACCGCTTCGTCCTCCGGCTCGCTGGATGTCACGAAGTACGGTGTCGTCTACAGCGTGCCCGCCATGGCCGACGTCCAGGTGGAGGCCGGCCTGGCGTTCGGCGAGGGCGATCGCCGGTTCGACCTCTACCGGCCGCCCGCTGCCGCCGCGGGTGCCACGATCGCGGGGGGAGCGCTGCCGTCGCTGATCTTCGTCAACACCACCGGCGCGCCATTCCAGGAGTGGGAGATCTATCGCGACTGGGCAAGGCTCGCGGCGGCGCACGGCATTGCGGGAGTGGTCTACCAGAACGATCCGGCGGACGCCTCGAAGAGTCTCTCCAGGCTTTTCCGTCACCTGCGGGAGAACGCCGCGCAGCTGGGGCTCGACCCGGCGCGGATTGCGATTTGGGCCTGTTCGGCCAACGTAAGCCTCGCGCTACCCTGGCTCCACGAAACGCCGCGGCCCGAGGTCGCGGCGGCGGTGCTCTACTACGGCAGCACTCCAGTGACCGAGCTGCGCACCGATCTGCCGGTCTTCTACGTTCTCGCCGGGCGCGACAATCCATTTCTCAAGGCGGGAATGCGGACGCTTTTCGCGCAGGCGGTCACGCGGGAGGCTCCCTGGACGATGGTCGAGGCACCGACGCTCACGCATGCCTTCGACGCCCTCGACGAAGGTGTCGAGTCGCGGCGAATGGTGAAAGAAACCGTCGCCTGGTTGGTCGATCGCCTGGTCGCGCCGCCGGCCGCGGGGCCTGCTCCGGACCTCGCGCGCCAAGCGCTCACTGCGGGCTACGGTCAGGAGTGGGCGGTCGCCGCGACGGCGTTCACGGCGATCGCCGCCGAGCGCCCGGAAGATATCGAGGTGATCTCCAGGCTGGGTACGGCGCTTGTCCGGAGCGGCCAGGATGCGGCCGCGATTCCATATCTCCAGCGGGCGATCGCGCTCGGCGACAACGGCCCCTTCATGCAACGCGATCTCGGCCAGGCGCTGGTGCGCAACGGTGATCTCGATCCGGGCTTCGCGGCGATCGCGCAAGGGCAGGCCCTCCTCGGGCCGCAGGGCAGCGGCCAGAATGCGGCGCAGGTTTACAACCAGCTGGGGATCCCGGCAATGCTTCAGGGCGACATGGCAACGGCGATCCGGGTCTGGGAGCGCGCACTGGTCGGCCCGGACGGGATGCCGGACGGGGTGCCGCGCGGCACGGTGTTCTACAACCTCGCCTGCGCCTATGCGCGGTCAGGCCTCGCGGACAAGGCGTTCGATCGCCTGGGCCGCGCCGTCGCCGCCGGCTTCGGCCCGCGCGCCCAGATCGCCGGCGACGAAGATCTCGTCAGCCTGCGATCCGATCCGCGCTTCGCAGCACTCCTCGAGAAAGTCCCGTCGACCCCCTGAGATCGCGCGGGTCGCGAGCCTCAGCGCTGAGCGAGGGCGATGCCGCCGCCGCTCGAACGGAGCTTGAGCAGCGGTCCGCCGCCGTTCAGGGTACCGTTGACAGCATCGCGGCCGATCTTCCCGCGGACGGTCAGCGGCAGGTCGCAGTCGACCGAGCCGCCGGAGGAGCTGGCGTCGATCTCCAACCCGACGGCCGGATCCACCGTCGTCGAGACGCCGCCACCCGAGGAGGAGAGATCGCCGCCCTTGGCGTTGGCAGCGGCGAAACCGACACTGACCGCACCGCCGGAGCTGTCGGCGACGACGGCGCCGTGCGCCTCGCGGATCCGGATACCGCCGCCGGAGCTCTCGGCCTCGATATCGCCGGAGACCTCTTCGGCGGCGATCGATCCACCGCTGCTCGAAAGGTTCGCCGCTCCGCCGAGGTGACTCGCCTTGA
>JBDSRU010000438.1:0-5159 GCA_039929145.1 Thermoanaerobaculia bacterium | reverse complement strand
GATGGCCGCTCATGTCGATGCGCTCGAGGGCCGCCACCATCAGCTGAAAGGCCCCTTCGAGCACCGCCTCGGGCTCACCGACGAAGGTGATCACCGTGCGGTTCGTCTCCGCACCTGGATCGACGTCGAGGACCGTGACGCCCGGCACCGCCCCCGCCGCCTTCGCCACTGCAAGATAGATCTCCGGATTCCGGCCCTCGGAGATGTTCGGCACACATTCGACAACGCGCATGCATCCTCCAATCGTCCGGTTCGAATCGTAGCCCGGAATCCGCCGACAGCGGATATCGCAGCTCGGCGGCTCGTGGCGCGAGGGATGGCGACCATCGTTCCAAGCCCGGCGGCTCGTGGCGCGAGGGATTCGAGCATCGCAGGGCGTGAGATGGGAGGAGAGGGGCCCACGAGCGCCCGAGAAGCACAGGATCCCTCGCGCCGGGAGACGGCGGGCCTCACGCCCGCTCCGCGATCCCGCGCGCCTCGAGACGGCGGGCCGCACAACCGCACCGGAGAGCGACGAGCTGCCCCCTCGATTCGATAGTCTCTCCCCTCGCGGCGCCCGAGGCCCGCGCTCTGGAGGCTTCCCGATGCGTCGTTCTCATGCCTGTTGGATTCTCTGCGCCGCCCTGCTCGCCTCGGCCTCCTTTGCAGCGGAAGCTCCGGTCTCGACCCGCCTGCCCACGGGGCTCGTGCCCGACCTGACGCAGCCGATCGACGCCGACGCCACGGCGCGCATCCAGCGTTACACCACCGCGCCCGACTTCAACTCGCCGCTCACCGACTATCTCCCGGCCTCATCGACGGTGCCGGCGCCGCAGACCGTGCTCGGCGACATCGCCGGTGCGCCGGGCATCCTGCCCTACTCGGCCGATGTGCACCGCTACTTCCGCAATCTCGCCGCGGCCACTCCCCGCGTCCGCGTCTTCACCATCGGCACCAGCGAAGAGGGGCGCGAACGGATCGTCGTGGCGATCTCGTCGCAGGAGAATCTCGAAAAGGCCGAGGAGAATCGGGCCCGCCTCGCCCAGCTCGCCGATCCGCGGACCATCGGGTTCGACGACGCCCGCGCCGAGGCCCTCGCAGAGCAGAGCGTGCCGGTCTACTACATCACCGGCGCGATCCACTCGCCGGAGACCGGATCGCCGACCGCGCTCATGGAGCTCGCCTACCGCCTGGCCGTCGACGAGAGTCCCTACATCCGGCAGATCCGCGACCATCTCATCACCCTGATCACCCCGGTCGTCGAAGTCGATGGGCGCGACCGCATGGTGGATGTCTACCGCTGGCATCTCGCCCATCCGGATTCAGCCTGGCCGCGGCTCTCCTACTGGGGGCACTACGTCGCCCACGACAACAACCGCGACGCCATGGGGCTCACCCTTTCGCTGTCGCGCAACGTCCTCGACACCCACCTCGCCTGGTACGGACAGGTCCTGCACGACCTGCATGAGTCAGTGCCGTTCCTCTATGACAACACCGTCGGCGACGGGCCCTACAACGCCTGGATCGACCCGCTGCTGACCAACGAGTGGCAGCTCTTCGGCTGGACGAACGTCGCCGAGATGACCAAGCTCGGCATGCCCGGCGTCTTCACCCACGGCGAGTTCGACACCTGGAGCCCGGGCTACCTGATGTTCATGGCGGCGATGCACAACTCGATCAGCCGCCTCTACGAGACCTTCGGCAACGGCGGCGCCGATACCGAGGTGCGCGAGCTCGCAGCGGACGAATACTCACGCACCTGGTATCGCCAGGATCCGCCCTGGCCGCGCGTCGAGTGGTCGCAGCGCAACAACAACAACTACCAGCAGACGGGCCTCCTCGTCTCGCTCGCCTTCGCGGCCGAGAACGGCAACCAGCTGCTGCGGAACTTCTACGCCAAGGCCAAGCGCTCGATCGACAAGCCGCGGCGCGAAGGCCCAGCCGCCTGGGTGCTGCCGGCCGACGAGCGCCGTCCCGAGGCCCAGGCCGAGCTGCTGCGAGTGCTGGCTCGCCAGCATGTCGAGGTGCACCGGCTGACCGCGCCCTTCACCGTGCCGCCTGCGCTCCAGCCAGTGGCGGCAGCTGGCGCGGCGGTGACCGAAGAGACGTCGGCCACGGGGGCTTCACCGGCAGGCGCGGGCGCAACGAGACCGGCGGCGGCGGCCACGAGCCCGGCGACGCCGCGCCTGCTGCCGGCGGGCAGCTTCGTCGTCCGCATGGATCAGCCCTACAGCCGGATCGCCGATGCGCTGCTCGATCGTCAGTACTGGAGCCCCGACGATCCGCAGAAGCAGCCGTACGACGACACCGGTTGGACCTTCAGCGAGCTCTTCGACGTCGAGGCGCTGCGCCTCACCGATCGGAAAATCCTCGTCGCGCCGATGACCCTCGAATCCGCGCCGGGCAAAGTCGCGGGCGGAGTCAGCGGCAGCGGCTCCTGCTATCTCGTCGCCCATCGCGGCGCTGACGCGATGCTGCCTCTGCGGTACGCACTGACCGGCAACCAGCTCCGGGTCGAGGCCGCGACCGCGCCGTTCCGCGCCCTGGCGCGCGACTTCGCGCGCGGCAGCTGGCTCGTGAGCGGCGTCGATCCGCAGGTGCTGAAGGCAGCCGCCGGGAAGCTGGGCCTGGCCCTCGTCGCCGCGCCGTCCTGTCCGGCGGTCGCCACTCGCCCGGTACCACGGCCGCGCATCGCCCTGCTCCACACCTGGTTGAGCACCCAGACCGAGGGCTGGTGGCGTCAGCGGCTCGATCTGCTCGGGGTGCCGTACGACTACATCAGCACGCAGGATGTCGCGGCAACGCCCGATCTCGCCGCCTCCTGGGACGTGATCCTCTTTCCGCCGGTGGGCGTCGGAAGTCCGCAGAGCATCGTCACCGGCCTGCCGCTCTGGGGCGGACCGCTGCCGTGGAAGACGACCGCCGAGACGCCGAACCTTGGCAGCATCGACTCGACCGACGATCAGCGTCCCGGTCTCGGCTTCGCCGGCCTCGAGCATCTGCGGCGATTCGTCGACGGCGGCGGCCTGCTGATCGCGGTCGAAGACACTGCGAAGCTGATGATCGACAGCGGCCTCGCACCCGGCGTCCGGGTCACCGCGGCCGGCGGCCTCAAGGTTACCGGCTCGATCCTCGGCGCGCGCTTTCCGCCGGCCACCACCACAGGCGCGACCGCCTCGCCAGTGACCGAAGGTTTCGCCGACCGCCTTTCGGTCTACAGCGCCGAAGGGATGAGCTTCGAGATCTCGCGTCTGGCAAGCGGCGGCTTCGCCAGCTCCGACACCCCCGAACGGCCGACCGGACGAGGCGCGAAGGACGAGGCCGACACTCCGCAGGGCCGTAACTTCCCGGCGGCACCGGTCGCCCCCAAGGCGGAGCGCTGGGAGAGCCTGCCGCTCACCAGCGAACAGCTGCGGCGCAATCCGAACGTCATCCCGGAGGCGCTGCTGCCGCGCACCCTGGTGCGCTTCGCCGACAGCAAGGAGCTGCTGGTGTCGGGCCTGCTCGAAAAGGGCGGAGACCTCGCCCAGCGCGCCGCGGTCGTCGACGCGCCACTCGGCAAGGGACACATCCTGCTGTTCGCGATCAATCCGGTCTGGCGCGGCTCGACCGTCGGCAGCCACCCGCTGGTCTGGAACGCCATCCTCGGCTGGGACCGGCTGGGGCCCCAGTCGCGCTGACCGGAATCGAGAAGGTCGAGCGGCCGCGTCGCCAGGCGCTCAGGGCGCGGACACGCTCCAACGACGATCGTCGCCGCTCTCGAAGTCGTCGGTGAAGAGCGCGCCGCGCAGTACGAGAACGGCGCCGGCGTTGTCGACTCCAGCGGCGGTCTTCCCCGGTGCGGAGATTGCGAACTCGCGGAAGCCGTCGGCGTCGAAGTCGCCGATCGCCATACCCTCGCCGAAAAAGTCGTCGGTTTCGGCTGGCGCGACGAGGAGTCCGGGGTCGGCGGACGAGAGCGCGATCGCCTGCGAGAGAACGAGCCCGCCCGAGGAGCCCGGCACCACGGTGACCGTTCCGGCGAAGTTTCCTCCGCCTTCGGTCCGCTGCACGAGGAGGTCTGCCGATCCACCCGGAACCGGTCGGCCCATGGCCATCTTGCGTCCGAAGTAGCCGCCAATGGCCAGATCTTCGCCTGGGAGATCGCCGCGATCGAAGCGCGCCGCCAGGGCAGCAGTGAGTCCGGTGACGGAGCCACCGACAAGGTAGATCTCGCCGGCATCGGCCTCACCATCGACGTCTGCGAACGGCTCGCCGATCGCGAGATCGTCCTGGATCTGGCCTAGAGAGACATCCCGGTTGACGTTGCCCGTCGCGAGGCTCGTTCCGAAGCGCGCGTTGGCCTGGCGCACCCCGGGTAGCGTCCCGCCGTTCATCGCGATGCCGGGCCAGAGGCAGAACGCCGTTGCTGAGCTGACGCCGCCGGTCGACGCTCCCGGCAGCACGATGACCATCCCGGCGTTGGCGATGGTGACGTTGCCCGGGAAGTGACTCTCCTCCGGGACCCCCAACACCAGATCGTCGTCGCCGTCGGCGTCGAAGTCGCCCGCCGCAAGCACCGAACCGAAGCCCTCCCCCGAGTCGACCGATGCGCAGGTGATGGTCGCCGAGGTCAGGTAGTCGATACCGGTCGCAACGAGCCCGGCAGGCGAGCCGTAGAGCACAGTGACCGAGCCGGCGTTCGTAGCCGCCTCGTCGTCGTTCGTCGCGCCGATCGCCAGGTCAAAGTCGCCGTCGCCATTGAAGTCGCCGGCGACGAGGTGACCGCCGAAATAGTCGTTGTTCGCCGGCGAGCCGGAAACGCCGGAGCTGGCCTGGGTCCACCACTGAGCGCCACCGAAGTCGCTCAGCCCACCCGGCGCGCCATAGAGGACGGTGACCGATCCGGCCTGGGCCACGCCGCCCACGGCATCCCAGGCGCCGATCGCCAGATCGTCGATGCCGTCGCCGTCGAAATCGCCGGCGGCCAGGTCCTTGCCGAACTGGTCGGCGACCGCGAGTTCGTCCGGAACCGTTCCGCCCCCCTGGGTGTAGCCGTCGATTCTCGTGCCGAGGCCACCCGGCCCGCCATAGTGGACGGAAACGGCGCCGCTGTTGAGAACATTGGCGAAGTCCTCCCAGGGAGCTCCGATCGCGAGATCCGGGTAGCCGTCGTCGTCGAAGTCGCCTACCGCCAGCGT
>JBDSRU010000437.1:0-5660 GCA_039929145.1 Thermoanaerobaculia bacterium | reverse complement strand
CGAAGTCGCCCGGGAGCTCACCGGGACGAGCTTCGATCGCGCAGTGGCGGATGTGCTGCTCGAGCTCGCGGAGACTCCGGAGCTCTCGCCCGAGCTCCTGCCGCCCTTGCTGCTCCGACTCGAGCAGGCCTACCGCCGGCTACTGGCTGGCGGCAGGATTCTCCGGGCACTCCAGCTTGTCGCGCGTGTCCACCAGAGTGCGGCGGGCGACGGCGCGCGTCCGACCGCCTTCCGCCGCTCGGCCGAGCGTCTCGCCGGACGGGAGTCGCTCACCGCCCTCGTCCTGGCCCTGCCCGACTTCACCGAAGAGGCGCTGGACATCGTCCCGCGCCTGCTCGACCAGCTCGGCCCGACGGCGGTGCGGCACCTGCTCGGTGCGCTCGCCGAGACCGACAATCGGAGCCTGCGCCATCTGTTGCTCGACCTCCTCGCCCGGCTCGGCCCGGCGGTGGTGCGCGACGCCACGTCGCTGCTCGGCGACAGCCGCTGGTATGTGGTGAGGAACGTCCTGCTTCTGCTGCGCCGGGTGGGCGATCCCGGGTCGGTGCCGGCGGTGCGCAAGTGCGCTGACCATCCCGACCTTCGCGTCCGGCTGGAGGCGATCCGCAATCTCTTCGCCTTCGACAAGGAGGTGCCGCGCGAGCTCCTGCGACGGGCGCTCACCCATCGCGATCCTCGCCAGGCGGAGGCCGCGATGGAGCTGGCGGGTGAGCACGGCATCGTCGAGGCGGTCGAACCGATCGTCGCCTACCTGCGCGCGCACGACCTCCTCGGATCGAAGCGCGCCGTGCGGCTCAAGGCGTTGCGCGCCCTGGCGGCGATCGGTGATCCGGCGGCGCTCGCCGGCCTCGAGCGCTTCCGCGCCCGCTTTCAACTCCTGCCGCCGGCGCTCGAGGAGCGCCGCGAAATCTACCGCACGCTGAGCTCTTACCCGGCGGCGGCACGTCTGCCCTGGATCGAGAGCGGACTGCAGTCGCGTGACGCCGAGATCCGGCGCCTGAGCGAAGCGTTGTCGCGCCTCGCGGAGCCGTCCGCAAGCTCTGAGGCCGCGTCGTGAACCCGCCCGAGGTCTCCGTGCGCGCGCGCCTCACCGAACGGCTGGTCGTCGAAGTCGGCGCGGCCTTCCAGCAGCGCGCCGTCTACGCTCCCACCCATCCGCAGGTGGAAAGGGCCCTGGCGCTTGCGCTCGCCGCTCTCGCTGATTTTTGCGCCCACGTGGCGATCTCCGAGGTTTCCCTCATCACTCTCGAAGGGCAACTTCTCGTCGAACGCCAGGCGGTGCTCGACGATGCGCCGTGGGCGAGGGGACTCCTCCAGGCCTTTCGTCGTCACGGCATCCGCGGGCTGACGCTGGGGCTCGGCCTCGACGCCGTCGAGCTGGGGAGATTCCTCGATGGCTGCCTGGCTGGAAAGGGTGCCCGAAGCTCACGCCACATTCTGGTAGGACAGGCCGGTTTCAGCGCAGGCGAGACCGAAGGCGCCGAGCGCACCGGCACTCCAGGCGGATTCGCACCGGAGCTGCCGGCCTGGCTGACCGCCGGCGAGGCCGAATCCACCCGAGCCGAGCTCGACGCCGTCGCTTCGGGTGCCGTGGCACGCATCGAGAAACTGCGCAGCCTGGTGTCGCGGCTCACGGAGAGCGCCCACGCAGGTGCGCTCGCGCCGTTGCGCCTCGCCGCGGCTCGCCCGAGCGATCGCCCCTTCCTGCACGGACTGGCGGTAGCGCTCTCGACGCTGCGCCTGGGGCGCGCCCTGGGCATCTCTGGCGAGGCGCTCGAGGAGCTCGCTCTCGCAGGGCTGCTGCACGATGTCGGCTTCCTCGAGGTGCCGCGCGCCGACGAGTCGCCGGCCGAACGGCGGCGCCTGCATCCGATGCGGGGCGCGGCGCGGCTGGCGGCGCTCGAGGGTGCGCCCGAACTCGCGGTTCTGGTCGCCTACGAACACCACCTGCGCTTCGACGGCGCGCCCAACTATCCACTCCTCGCGACGCCGCGAATTCCGTCCGCCGCGGCTCGCGTGGTCGCCGTCGCCGACACCTGGGAGACCTTGCGCGGCGAAGGGAAAGTTCCGGTCGGCGAGGTCCTCGCAGCGCTCGACGGTCGCGCTGGCACCTTCCTCGATCCAGCGATCGTCGCGCTCTTTCTGCAGCTGGTTTCACCCGCCGGCGGGTGATCGGCGGGTGCTCGAAGAGCGCCTCGCGAATCAGCCCTTGAAGTCGACCGTGGCGAGGAAGCGCGGCGCCCGGCGGGCCTGACTCGCCTGCTCGAAGGAATGGGCGAAACGGATCAGCCGGGCCTCGCTCCATGCCGTTCCCATGAAGGAGAGCCCCCAGGGAAGGCCGTGCACGTGGCCCGCCGGCACGGTGATGTGGGGGTAGCCGGCGACCGCGCAGGGAGAGGTCGCCGAGCCCCCGAAGTGGTCTCCGTTCAGCCAGTCGGTGAGATAGGCCGGGCCGATCGACGGACAGACCAGTCCGTCGAGGCGCTGGCTGCCGAGCACGGCGTCCAGCCCCTCGGCGCGCGACAAACGGAGGTTCGCTTCGAGCGCCTTGCTGTAGGCCTCGTCGGAGAGCGGCCCCTTGGCCTCCGCCTTTTCGAAGATCTCCTGGGCGAACCAGGGCATCTCGGCTGCGGCGTGATCCCGGTTCCAGACGATGAGATCCGCCAGCGAGCGCGGCGCCGCGCCGCCCTCCGGAAGGCCACCGAGATAGCCGTTGAGGCCGTGCTTGAACTCGTAGAGCATGATCTCGAACTCGCCGGCGTCGTACTCCCCGAGGTGCGGAATCTCGACCGGGTCGACGAGGACCGCGCCGAGCTGGCGCAGGAGATCGAGCACCGCCTGCATCTGGCGATCGATCTCCGGATGCCAGCCGAAGAACTTCCGCACCACGCCGAGGCGCGCGCCAGCGAGACCGTTCGCATCGAGCGCCCGGGTGTAGTCCGAGGACTTGCCGGCCGAGGCCGCGGTCGCCGGATCGAGCAGATCGGAGCCGGCGATCGCAGTCAGCAGGATCGCGGCGTCGGCGACCGTGCGGCACATCGGACCGGCCGTATCCTGGGTGGAGGAGATCGGAATGATGCCGCGCCGCGAGACCAGGCCGACAGTCGGCTTGAAGCCGACCAGGCCGCACATCGAAGCCGGGCAGATGATCGAGCCGTCGGTCTCGGTGCCGATTCCGGCTGCCGCGAGATTGGCCGAGACGCCCGAGCCGGTGCCGCTCGACGAGCCGCACGGGTTTCGGTCCAGGGCGTATGGATTTCTCACCTGCCCACCGCGGCCGCTCCATCCGGAAGTCGAATTCGTCGAGCGGAAGTTCGCCCACTCGGAGAGATTGGTCTTGGCGAGGACGACCGCACCGGCGGCGCGCAGGCGTTCGACCAGATAGGCGTCCTTCGCCGCGACCGAGCCCGCGAGCGCCAGCGAGCCGGCGGTAGTCTTCATCCGGTCGCCGGTGTCGATGTTGTCCTTGAGAATGACCGGGATGCCGTGCAGCGGTCCGCGGATCTTCCCCGCCTTGCGCTCGTTGTCGAGACCCTCGGCGATCTCGAGAGCCTGCGGGTTGGTCTCGGCAATGGCGTTCGTGCCGACGCCGCCGATCCCCACCCGGTCGACTTCGACGATGCGCGCGGCGTAGAGCTCGACCAGGCGCTGCGAGCTCCAGCGCCCGGCGGCGAGGCCCTCCTGCAGGTCGCGGATCGTCAACTCCTCGAGCTCGAAAGGTTTCGCGACAGCAGGCGCCGCGGCAGCCGATGGCGCCGTGCCGCCAAACGCCGCGTCGAGGGCGACTCCGCCCAACACGGCGCCGCCGACGGTTCCCATCAGCTGACGGCGATTCAGTCCCTTTTCCTGCGGGTCGAACGGTTTCATCGGTGGTTTCCTCGACGGTGTTGTGAGTTTCGCAAGTCCGGGAGTGGCACTCGAATGCAGTGTTAGACCGAGAGTACCTGAAGGGCGGCGGTGAGGAGCTGCCAGAAACGCCCGACCGACGGAACGAGCACCCGTTCGTCGGGCGAGTGCGGAAACTCGATCTGCGGTCCGAAGGAGCTCATGTCCATGCCGGGAAACTTCTCGCCGATGAGCCCGCATTCGAGGCCGGCGTGGATCGCCTTGATCTCCGGCGCCCTGCCGAAGGTGGCTGCATGGACTTCCTTCAGGGTGGCGAGCATCGCCGACCCCATGTCCGGCTTCCAGCCCGGGTAACCCTCGCTCTGCACCGCCTCGCCGCCGGCGAGCTCGGCGAACGCAGCGATCCGTTGCTGGGTGGCGCGCAGTGCCGACATCACCGAGCTGCGATTGCTCTGATGAATCCGGAGCGCGGTGCCGTCGGTGCGGACCTTCGAGAGATTGGTGCTGGTCTCGACCAGACCTGGAAGGTCGTGACTCATCGCCAGCACACCGTGCGGGAGCGCCACCAGCAACGACAGCACACGCAGTGTCGTGGCGTCCGACCAGACCTGCGCCGGAACCTCGTTCGCAAGGGCCGGCGCGACCTCGACGCGCACGCCCTCCTCGACGCCGGCGAGCTCGAGAGCCATCGCTGCGATTTGCGCTTCCAGGGCGCCCTTGAAGCGCGCCGCGTCGCTGCTCGTGACGCGCACCAACGCCGTCGCCTCGCGCGGAATGGCGTTGTGCATGTTGCCGCCTTCGATGCGCGCGACTTCGAACTGGAACTCGCGCCAGAGAGCATGGAGGGCGCGCGCCAGGAGGGCGATGGCGTTGCCGCGCTGCAGGTGGATGTCGACGCCCGAGTGTCCGCCCTTGAGGCCGCCGAGGCGCAGCGCGAGTGCCGTCAGGCCCTCGGCGCCGAACATGGTTTCGAGCGGTATCGCGAGGTCGGTCCCGGCGCCGCCGGCGCACCCGACGTAGAGCGCGTACTCCTCCTCGGTGTCGAGGTTGAGCAGCCGCTTGGCCGAGAGGCTCCGCGGATCGAGGTCAGCGGCGCCGGTGAGGCCGGTCTCTTCGTCGATCGTGAACAGCAGCTCGAGAGCGCCGTGCACGAGGTCCCGCGACTCCATGACGGCGAGCATGGCGGCAACGCCGATCCCGTTGTCCGCTCCGAGGGTCGTGCCGGTGGCGTAGAGGTAGTCGCCGTCGCGCCGCGGCCGGATCGCGTCGACGGCGAAGTCGAAGGTCACGTCCGAATTCTTCTCGCAGACCATGTCGAGGTGCGACTGCAGTGCGAGCGGCGCCGCGCCTTCGCGGCCCGGCGAGGGCGGAACACGCACCACGACGTTGCCGGCCGCGTCGGTGGTGGCCGCGAGACCGTGCGTTGCGGCGGCCGCGAGCACGTACTGGCGCATGCCTTCTTCATTTTTCGAACCGCGGGGAATGGCGAGGATCTGGTCGAAGTGCTTCCAGAGCACCACAGGTTCGAGCGCGCTGACGAAGGTCGCGGAGAAGTTCTCGGGCGTGGACATGAAGCCCATTCTAGGCCCTCGCATGTCCTTCCGCTGCGGGCACCGGTGCATTGGGGGTTGCGTTCGGGGGATGTCGGGTGCCGTGGAGGTCGGAAGCGGCGGTGGTCGCGCGCCCCGGCACTCGAGGATTCAGGGCGTGCTCCTAGCAGGCGGGTCGCCCACCCTGAATCCTCGAGCACCGGAGCACCGCGGTGCGGCTTCGAGGTGGCCGTTCCCGTTGCACAAGGGGCGCTCTAGCGCTCG
>JBDSRU010000436.1:0-3279 GCA_039929145.1 Thermoanaerobaculia bacterium | reverse complement strand
AATGTCGCCGTCGCGCTCGTCGGCGCCGACCGGATGCCAGTCGCGGAAGGTGAGCTGGCCGTAGTCGCTGCGGCTGGCGATCGCGACCGTGCCGCTGTCTTGCTGACCGCTGTAGATCCAGTATGGGAAACGCCGGTCGGCGGCGAGCCGGTAGAACTGCCCGGTCGGTTGGTTGTACCAGCTGCTCCAGGAGAGGCCGCCGTTCAGCGTGACGACCGCCCCCTGATCGGCGCCGGTGATCATCCGCCGGCTGTCGGCCGGATCGATCCAGAGCATGTGGTAGTCGTCTCCGCCGGGCGCCCCCTTGGCGATGGCGAAGGTCTTGCCGCCGTCGGTCGACTTGCGCAGGCCCCGTCCCATCGCCCAGACGATCGCCGGGTCGTGCGGATCGACGGTGAGATTCCCCATGTAGCCGTTGGCGAGGCTGCCATCGGCGTTGACGAGCGTCCAGGAGACGCTGCCGTCGGTCGACGCGAAGAGCCCCTTGCCCGAGACCGCCGCCCAGACCTTTCTTCCGTCGCTTCCCGGAGCCACAGCAAGCGCGATGCGACCGAGGTCGCCCTCGGGCCAGCCGGCCCGACCGCCTGGGCTCCAGGTCCGCCCGCCGTCGGAGGAGACGTAGACCCCGCTGCCGGGGCCCTGCGTCGGCTGGAAGTAGTCCATCCAGGGATGGCGGCGCACCTGCCAGAGCGCCGCGTAGAGCCGTTCCGGATGTGCCGGGTCGCCGACGACCTCGACCGCGCCGGTGTCTTCGTCGAGAAAGAGGACCCGCTTCCAGCTCCGGCCGCCGTCCTCGGTGCGGAAGATTCCGCGCTCTCCGCCCGGGCCGAAGAGATGACCCAGGGCAGCGACGACGGCGACATCGGCATTGCCAGGATCGACCCAGATCTTGCCGATGTGCCGGCTGTCGGCGAGCCCCGCCGCGCTCCAGGTGGCGCCGCCGTTGATGGATCGAAAGAGGCCCTCCCCGGAGACGACATCCCAACGCTGATGCACCTGGCCGGTGCCGATCCAGATCACTTGCGGGTCGCTCGGAGCGATCGCCAGCGCGCCGATCGACGAGGCGCGGTCACGCTCGAAGATCGGTCGCCAGGTGACGCCGGCGTCGGTCGTCTTCCAGACTCCGCCGTCGGCGACCCCGGAAAGAAAAGTCGCCGGTTCGCCGGGCACCCCGGCCACCGCCGTCGCCCATCCGCCGCGGAACGGCCCGAGGAGGCGCCAGCGCAATTCCGCATACGAGCTCTCGGGAACCGAACCCGCGGCGAGTGCTCCGGGGAGCGCGATCGAAGCGAGCAGCGAAAGGGCGGCAAACAGCGGACGGCGCAGCGCGAGGTTCATGAGGGCTCCGATTCTGGAAGCCCTATCTTAGGCCCGGATTCCGGTTCTTTCCCCGGTTCTTCTTGGAACTCCATCGCCTTGACAGCAAGCGGCCGCGCGCCGGAGACTCTCGCTCTCCATGCGACGACTCTTTCCTGCGACTGGAGTCGCTCTGGCGACTTTCCTCATCGGCTCTGCGTTGACCGCCCAGCACCTCCCGGAGCTCATCCAGCTGCCGCGACTTCCGGAGAGCGCCGAGACGATCGTCGCCTACGACATCGCCGTCACGCTCGACGCCGAGAAACGCGAGCTCACCGGACGCGAGCGCATCGTCTGGAAGAATCCCTCGCGCGATCCGCGCGACGCCGTCTCCGACCTCTGGTTCCACCTTTACTGGAACGCCTTCCGCAACAGCCAGAGCACCTTCTTCGCCGAGTCGGGCGGCAGGCTGCGCGACGATCAAGCCGAGCCGGACGGTTGGGGCTGGACCGAAGTCACCGCGATGAAGCTCGCGAGCGGCGAAGATCTGCTGCCGTCGCTCACCTTCGAGCACCCCGATGACGACAACACGCTCGACCGCACCGTGGCGCGAGTCCTCTTGCCCTCGCCGGTGCCTGCCGGCGGCGAAGTCACCGTCGATGTCGAGTTCCGCGCCAAGCTGCCAAAAGTCTTCGCCCGCGCCGGCTACAAGGACGATTTCCTGGCCGTGACGCAGTGGTTCCCGAAGATCGGCGTTTTCGAGCCCGCAGGTCTCCGCGGCCGCGAGACGAGCGGCTGGAACTGCCACCAGTACCACGCCAACTCCGAGTACTACGCCGACTATGGACGTTTCAAGGTGGAGATCACCGCCCCGAAGCGATTCGTCGTGGGCGCGACCGGCCCCGAGACCGCGCGGCGCGAAAATCCGGATGGCACGGTCACCTACGTCCACGAGCAGTCCGACGTGCACGACTTCGCCTGGACCGCCGATCCACGTTTCCTCGAGATCCGCGACCGCTTCTCCGCCGCCGAGCAGGTGACGCCGGAAGAGTACGCAGCGACCGCGCAACTTCTCGATCGCAGCCTCGAAGAGGTGCGGCTCCGGGACGTCGAGATCCGCCTCCTGCTGCAGCCCGGGCACGAGCCGCAGGGCCCGCGGTATCTCGCCTCCGCGAAGCTCGCGCTCAAATGGTTCGGCCTCTGGTACGGTGCCTACCCCTACTCGACGCTGACCTTGGTCGACCCGGCACCGGGAGCCGGCGGTGCTTCCGGAGTCGAGTATCCGACGCTCATCTTCTGCGGCACCAGCTACGCCTTCAACTTCTGGCCCGGCGCGGGGATTCGCGCGGCCGAGATCGTCACGGTGCACGAGTTCGGTCACCAGTTCTGGTACGGCCTGGTGGGCAGCAACGAGTTCGAGGAGGCCTGGCTCGACGAGGGCTTCAACACCTACTCGACCGCCAAAGTCATGGAAATCGGCTACGGCCGGGATGCTTCGTTCGTCGACTTTCTCGGCCTCGAGATCGGCGGCGTCGAGTCCGACCGCCTGTCGAACACCCACGAGCGTCGCTACGACCAGATCGCGACTCCTGCATGGATGTTCTCGCGCGGCCAGTACGGCTTCAACGCCTACGCCCGGCCGGCCCTGATGCTCGAGACCCTCGAAGGGATGGTCGGCACGCAGACGATGGCGCGCGTCATGCGCACCTACCACGAGCGCTTCCGCTTCGGACATCCGAGCGGCGCCGACTTCCACGCTGTCGCCGAGGAGGTCTCCGGCCGCGATCTCGACGGCTTCTTCGCCCAGACGGTCAAGAGCCCCGGAGTTCTGGACCCGGCGATCGCCGATCTCACCAGCGAGCCCGCACCGGTGGCCCGCGGCAAAGTCCACGTCGACGGCAACGAAGTCGACATTGACGAGGAAAAGGCGCTGGAGATGGAACGCGACGCCGACTCCGACGAGACGCGTGACTACCGCAGCAT
>JBDSRU010000435.1:0-3103 GCA_039929145.1 Thermoanaerobaculia bacterium | reverse complement strand
GAGGACGCCGTCTTCATTGAAGACGTTCTGGACGTCGAGCTGACCGAAGACCTCGAAGGCGCCGAAGAAGAGTGAGTAGTTGAATCCCAGGGCGGTCGAGCTGATGTCGTCGGTCTTGTAGGCGCCGCGGTCGGAAAAGAAGTAGTTGACCGAGGAGGGAGGCGTCGCGTAGCCGGGATTGGTGACGAAGGCCCGGGTGCCGACCGGCCCGATCGCCGAGTAGGCGAAGCCGGAGTTGTAGAGCTGCCGGGCGCTGATGGAGAGGCGCTGACGATCGGTTTTGAACGCTTCCCAGACCGCGAACAGCGCCAATTTGTGCCGCTGGTCGATCAGCAGATCTCCGGAGGGCGCGAACCACCGCGCCTCCTTGTACTCGGGATAGCTCTCGAGCGTCGAGGTGACCGGACCGACGCCGGCGGCCTCGCCTTCGAAATTGCCCTGCGCCTGCGACAGTGTGTAGCCGCCTCCGATCGTGAGGGTATCGGTCGCCCGGAAATCGAAGGAGGTCTGGAGCCCCAGATACTCGCGCTGCAGGTTGGTGTCGTTGTTCTTGATGATGCCGAGGTCCACTTCGTTGCCGTTCGCGTCGATGACCTGGCCGGTCGAACTGTCCTTCTGGGTGACGTAGAAGTTGCCGAACTCGCGGTAGACGAGGTCGGCTCGAATCGAGCCCCTGGCGCCGAAGCTGCGCACGCCGCCGATGGTGATCTCGTCGGCGTAGGTCGAGCCGATTCCGTCGGCCACGACCAGGCCGCCCCCCGGGAGATTGACTCCCTGCAGGAGCGCCTCGTTGTCGATTCCGCCCAGTGAGTTGAACCAGGCGAAGACCTGCGCCAGAGCCTGTTCGCTGGTGGTCAGGGCCTGCCCCGGAAGATTGAAGCTCGGTCCGAAGTAGCTGTACTGATACGTCGCTGGCGTGCCGGCGGAGGAACCGGCGTCGGCGATCCCGTTGTTGATGCCGGCGACGTAGCGGCCGTAGGAAGCGTTCAGCAGCCAGACGCCGTTGCCGTCCGGATTCCAGTTCGCGCCGAGCCGCGGGCTGAAGGCGTCGTCCTTGGTGATCGTGTTTCCGGTCGCGTCCTTACCGTCGTTCTTGTCGTAGCGCAGGCCGACGTTGAAGCTCAGATTGTCGGACAGGCGCCAGCGGTCGTTGACGAACAGCGAGTTGGTCTTGAAGTGGGTACCCAGGCTGTTGGCCAGGATCGGATAGTAGGTGATGTACGAGTTTCCGCCTTCACCCTGGCTTCGGATCACCGGATAGACCGCGTTGTTCAGCAGCAACGAGTTGTCGACGAACATGAAGAAGTTGTTCGCGGACTGGTAGTTGTTGCTCGTGCGGATGTCGTCGAAGCTGTCGAGGCCGCCGACGATGTCGTGCGAGCCCGCGTTCTCGGTCGAGAGGAAGTAGCTTGCCTTGAGGAGGTAGTCGACGCTCTCGCGCTTGTCGCCACCGTTCGGGCAGATGCTGGCGTCGCAGAAGATCGCTTCGTTGTAGATGATGCCGTTCGCCGGATCGAAGATCGGCGTGCCGCCGGCAAGCGACGGGTCGGAGCCGCCGGTGGCCTCGAAGTTGAACGCCCGCTCCGAGTACTGCGCTTCGATGAAGAAGCTCGACGACAACACTCCCGAGTAGTTGGCGGCGAGGAGCGTGTTCGGCAGGCTCCGGGTATGCAGGCCCGAGAGATCGACGAGGTAGTTCAGGTTGCCGCCATGTCCCGTCAGTTGCTCCTGCGCGATGTCGATGTAGGAGCCGGTGATGCGATGGTTCGCCGTCGGCGAGAAGGTGAGCTTTCCTTCGTAGCGCTCCTGCTCGTTGGTGGCGTTGTACGGCTGGTTGAGCAGGACGGTGGTCGCGACCGCATCGGTCTTGAGCTGCCGTCCGGCGAGGAAGAACCACAGCTTGTCGCGGATGACCCGGCCCCCGACGGTCTCCTCGTAGACTCCCCGGACCTTGTCCTCGGGCTCTGGCGAGAAGCGGTTATCGCTGTTCCAGCTCTGGTTGGTGAGCGTGTCGCGGAGGCTGCCGTGGTAGTCGTTGCCGCCGGACTTCGTCACCGTGTTGATGATGCCACCGGCGAAGCGTCCGTACTCAGCCGAAATACCCGAAGTCGAAGTGGTCGTCTCCTCGATGGCATCCTCGATGAACAGCGCATTCGGCTGGCCGCGCAGGTTGTCGTTCACGTTGACGCCGTTGATCGAATAGGTGTTCTCCCACGACTGGGCGCCGGAGATCGTGATCGCGCCGGCGGGCCCGGTGGCCGCGGCTCCAGGCGAGAGCGCCACTGCAGCGATCTGTGTGCGTCCTCCGGGCAGCTCTTCGAGAGTGTCCTGCGAAATGGTGTTTGAGTTGGTGTTGTCCTTGGAGATCACCGTCACGACCTCGCCGGTGACTTCGATCGTTTCGACGACCGCGGCGAGAGACATGTCGACGTCGAGTTGCAGCGACTGCGAGGTCGCGAGGCGTGAGCTGCGACGCTGGGTATCGAAGCCGTCCATGGTGTAGGTCATGCTGTACTCGCCCGGGGGCAAGCTGGGCAGGACGTAGTCGCCGTTGAGATCGGTCGCGGTGGCGCGCGTGCCTTGCAGCGCCGGCGAAGCGACTTCGATCGTCACTCCTGGCACACCGTTGCCATCGGAATCGGAGACGCGGCCAGTGAGTCGGCCCGTGGGAATGCCCTGCGCCGTCGCGATGCCCGAGATGGCGAACGCGAAGAGTAGGGCCAGCCCGATTGCTCTTGAGATCCTGTTCATCGAGATTCCTCCCTCGTAGTTGCGTTCGAACCTCGGCGTACACCGCGGCGGTTCGAATGCGAGGGCCTACCGCGAGATCGATGCCAACTCCGCGCGCGACGGAAGAAACCGTGCGCCAAGCAGCGCCGTATAAGGAAGGGAATGCGATCCTGAGCGCACCGAGGAGGCGCTCGAAGCGGTGGTGTTGTTCAGCGCGATGAGTTCAATTTCACGCCATTGGACGGATTCACGGCGCCACGGAGCTCGCGCTCTTCGCCGATGCGACGCGTGACTCCGACATCGTCGAGGTGCTCGAGGAGCGGGATCGTCCACTTGCGCGAAAGACCGAAGCGCTCCTTGAAGGCGACGATGG
>JBDSRU010000434.1:0-3249 GCA_039929145.1 Thermoanaerobaculia bacterium | reverse complement strand
CAATGATCAGTTCTTCGTTGAAGCTTCGTTTCCGCAGCTCGCCCTTTTGGCCCATCGGGCCCGGTGGCGCGCTGTTGCCTTTCGAGTGGTGCGGTTTTCGCGGAGGGGCTCACTTCTGACAAACCGCGTCAGCGGACGCGAGGCATCCGACACACCGCGTCAGCGGACGCGAGGCATCCGACACACCGCGTCAGCGGACGCGAGGGACCTGACACGCCGCGTCAGCGGACGCGGCTCTTGCGATTGCGGATGTAGTCGGCGAGGAGGAACTCGCCGAGATTGTCGGGGGAGGCGAAGTAGGCGCGGCCGCGGTTGATTTTGGTGAGCTGATCGACGAACTGTTGCAGGAAATTGTCGGTGGCGATCATGAAAGTCGTGATCACGATCTTCTGCCGCCGGCACAGGTCGGCCTCTTCGAGCGTCAGATTGACGATGCGCAGGTCGAGACCGAACGGATTCTTGTAGACCTCGCCGTTCTCCGTGATCGCCGAGGGCTTGCCGTCGGTGATCAGGATGATCTGCTTGTTGGGCTGCTTCTGCCGCGCCAGGAGGCCGCGCGCCAGCGTGAGCGCCTCGCGCGTATTGGTATGGAACGGACCGGCCTCGAGATAAGGGAGATCGCGGATGGCGATCCGTTCGGCGCGGTCGCCGAAGGTGATCACCGAGAGGTGGTCCTTCGGATATTTCGTGGTGATGAGCTCAGTGAGGGCGAGAGCCACGGTCTTCGCCGGCGTGATCCGGTCTTCGCCGTAGAGGATCATCGAGTGGCTGATGTCGATCGCTACCACGGTCGCGCAGGCGGTCTGGTGCTCGGTCTCGAAGACCTCGAGGTCTTCCTCCGCCAGCTCGAGCCCGCCCTGGGTGCGCTTCAGCGCATTGGCCAGGGAACGCACCGAGTCGATCCGCGCCAGGTCGTCCCCGAAGGCGTAGGGCCTGGATTCAGGAAGCGTCTCGACTCCGTCGCCGCTGGCGTGGATGGCGTGATACCCCGGAGTCCCCTTGGCCAGCCCGGAGAAGATCTGCTCGAAGGCGCTCTTGCGAATCTGGCGTTCGCCGGCGCCGGAGAGCACCAGCCCGCCGGCCTCGTCGCGCTCGATCATCCGTTGCTTTTCGAGCTCGGCGAAGAACGCTTCCAGATCCACCGATTCGTCGATGTAGCCCTGCTCCTGGAGGTACCGCATCCACTCCATGGCCTCCTCGGCGTCTCCCGAGGAGGCGAGCAGCAGTTGATTGAAGAGGCGCGTCAGGTCGATGCCCGCCAGCATCTGGCGCAACAGGTCGGGATCGAGGTGGAAGTAGCGATGGCGCATGTCTAGGCCGGGCTTCGCCTCAGTTGATCTCGCCGGTGCCGCGCCGCGGACCGCGCCGTGGCGGCTTGAGGAGCTGGAACTTGAGCAGCTCCTTGTAGCTGACCGTGCTGTCGAGGTCGTGGCGGGCGAGTTTGACGCTCTGGTGGAGGCCGTCGAGCAACAGCTCCGACCAGAAGGCGGACTGCTCCCGGGTTCCACCCTGCGCGTTGGTCGGCGCCACCAGATCCGCGAGTCCGGGAACGCGCGCGAGCTCCGCTTCGTATTCGGCGAACGGCATCTCGTCGGAGAGCGTCACGGCATTGCCTGCCGCGAACCAGGCCAGAATCGGGGCATAGGGACCGGGCTCCTCGGCGGGCGCTCCGGCCTCGCGATCGAGCTCGGGGAAGCGTCCTTCGAAAAGTTTCTTGACCGCCGTTCCGATCAACTTCCTGGCCACCACCTCGGGGCCCTGCTGCTCACCCTCATAGACCATCTCGAGCTTGCCGGTCAGCGCCGGCAGCAGCGGCGGCAGGTCGCACAGCCGGGGGTAGACCGGTCGATCGCCGGTCGCGAGCGCTCGGCGCTCGAGGTTCGATGCCAGGAGCTCCAGCGCGGAGATCGCCACCCGGGCCGACACGCCGGAGGTCTGATCGACGTACTCGCTCTCGCGCGCGGCGATCGAGATCTCCTCGACCAGCAGTCGCGCCTCCTCGGTCAGAACGATCGGCTCTTCGTCGCGTTCGGTCCACGCCTCCTGCGCCGTGATCTGAGCGGCGAGGGCGGCGCTGGGCGGATAGTGGGTGAGGATCTGCGAGGCGATGCGGTCGCGCAGCGGAGTGATGATCGAGCCGCGGTTGGTGTAGTCCTCGGGGTTGGCGGAGAAAACGAAGAGCATGTCCAGCATCAGGCGCACGGGAAATCCGCGAATCTGGAGGTCGCGCTCCTCGAGGAGGTTCAACAGCCCCACCTGGATGCGCGGCGAAAGGTCAGGCAGCTCGTTGATCGCGAAGATGCCGCGGTTGGTGCGCGGGATGATACCGAAGTGGATCACCTCCGGATCGGCATAAGTCAGACGCCGGGTCGCCGCCTTGATCGGATCGATGTCGCCGAGGAGGTCGGCGATCGAGACGTCCGGGGTCGCAGTCTTCTCGCTGTAGCGCGCTTCGGCGGCGAGCCACTCGACGGGCGTGTCGTCTCCGGCTTCGAGAATCAGGCGCGCGCCCCAGGTCGAAATGGGCGCCAGCGGGTCGTCGTTGACCTCGCTTCCCGCGAGCACGGGAATCTCGGGATCGAGCAGCGTCGTGAGCTGCCGCAGGAGGCGCGACTTCGCCTGGCCGCGCAGGCCGAGCAGGATGAAGTCGTGGCCGGCGAGCAGGGCGTTGACGATCGCTGGAATGACCGTGCGGTCGTAGCCGACGATGCCGGGAAAGAGCGCCTGTTTCGCAGCCAGCTTGCGCTTCAGGTTGGAGCGGATCTCAGCTCGCACGGTGCGCGAGACATAGGCGGTGCGCTTGAGCTCCCCGAGAGTCCTGGGACGATTCGTCATGCGTGCTGTGCCTCCAGCCAGCGTTCGGCGTCGATCGCCGCCTTGCAGCCGCTGCCGGCGGCGGTGACTGCCTGGCGATAGATCGGATCGGTGACGTCGCCGCAGGCGAACACCCCGGGAATGGTCGTGCGTGTCGTCGGTTCCTCGACCAGCAGGTAGCCGGCGCCGTTGGTGGGCAGCTGGTCGCCGAAGACCTGGGTGTTGGGCTGGTGGACGATGGCGACGAACAGCCCCTGCGTGGCGAAAAGCGACTCCTCGCCGGTGATCCGGTCGCGCAATCGCAGACTGCTCACGCCCTGGTCTCGGCTGCCCTGAATCTCCGTCACTTCGGCGTCCCAGATCCAGGCGATTTTCGGATTGGCCATGGCTCGGTCCTGCATGATCCTGGAGGCTCTGAGGTCGCGTCGCCGGTGC
>JBDSRU010000433.1:0-2634 GCA_039929145.1 Thermoanaerobaculia bacterium | reverse complement strand
GGTCTCCACCGATTGGCTGGCGGCAAACCTGCACCTGCCCACTCTCCGATTACTCGAGTGCAACGAGGACGTACTGCTCTACGGCGTGGAGCACATTCCCGGCGCGCAGAAACTGGACTGGCATGTGGACCTCAATGACGCCGTGCAACGAGACTACGTCTCGCGCGAGCAGTTCGAGACGCTGCTGCGGGGCAAGGGCATCGACGAGCGCACCACGGTGGTGCTCTATGGCGACAAGAACAACTGGTGGTCGTGCTACGCCTTCTGGATCTTTCAGCTCTTCGGTCACAGCAACGCGAAAGTGATGGACGGTGGGCGCCTGAAATGGGTGGAGGAGGGCCGGTCGCTGGTGCGCGACGTGCCCGCCTACGCCGCCTCGTCCTATACAGCGCCTGAGCGCGACGATTCGCGCATTCGCGCCTTCCGTGACGAGGTCTTCGCGCATGTCGCGGCCGGCCGGCCGCTGATCGACGTGCGCAGCCCCGAGGAGTTCAGTGGCGAACGGCTCCACATGCCGGCCGACCCCAACGAAGGCGCCCTGCGCGGCGGCCACATTCCGGGTGCCCGGAGCGTGCCCTGGGCGCGTACCGTCGTGCCGGAAACCGGCGAGTTCCGCTCCGCCGCCGAGCTCGAGAAGATCTACTTCGAGGAGCAGCGCTTGCCGCGCCAGGACGAGATCGTCGCCTACTGCCGGATCGGCGAACGCAGCAGCCACACCTGGTTCGTACTCACCTACCTTCTCGGTCACCCGAAGGTGCGCAACTACGACGGCAGCTGGACCGAGTGGGGCAATCTGGTGGGCGCGCCGATTGAGCGCTGACTCAAGGACGCCTCCGGAGTTCGTCGAGCTCCCGGAGCTTTCCGACCTCGTCGCCACCCTGAGCGGGCTCGACCGGAGCGGGCGTATCGAGGCGCTGATCGCGCTCTCCGAAGGTTATCGCGAGGTTTCTGCGCGGCTCGCCCAGCGCCCATTTCCGGAGAGTCACCGGGTGCCCGCCTGCGAGTCGCAGGCCTTCGTCTTCGCCGAGTCGCGCCCGGACGGCACTCTCGATTTTCATTTCGCCGTCGAGAATCCGCAGGGGATCTCCGCCAAGGCGCTGGCGGCCATCCTGGCGCGCACTCTCTCCGGCGCGCCGCTCGCGGCGATCGCGCGCCTTCCGGTCGAGCTGGTCGAGCAACTCTTCGGGCGCGAGCTCTCGATGGGGAAATCTCTCGGCCTCGCCGGCATGCTGCTCGCCGTCGAGCGCGAAGCCCGCGAGCACTTGGCGCGAGGCAGCGGAGCGGCGCCGAGAAGGACGGCAGCGGTCCAGACTTGATTCACGGCAGGCTTGTTTCATTTCCAAGGAGGATTCAATGAAGCATTCGCGATGGCAGTGCCTGGGTGCGATGACTCTCGCGAGCGGACTTCTCATGCCGGCCTTTGCGCGAGCTGCAGAACCAGAGAACTCGGCGAACGCGCTCACCCGGGCCCGCGCCGCCCTCGACCGCGGGGATCTCGACGCGGCGCGCCCCGAGCTTGCTGCCGCAGCGGCCGAAGCGCTTTTCGAGCTGGCTCTGGCTGAGCGCGCAGAGGCCCGCTCGACAGATCTGGCGCGCGCGGAGGCTCTGGCGCCCGACGGTCACTGGATCCGTCCGGCCGCGGCCGGAGTGTTGCTGCTCGATCAGCAGAAGCCCGCCGAGGCGGTCGCCAGACTCCGCGAAGCAGCGACCGCGAAGGGCAGCGGCAAGCGGCTGCAGAAGCTTCTCGGCGACGCCCTCCGCGCTGAAGACGACAACGCAGGCGCGCTTGCGGCCTACAACGCCGCGGTGGCGCTCGATCCCGGCTATACCGCGGCGCTGCTCGCGGTTGGTGACTTGAAGCGCGCCGCCGGCGACTTCACTTCCGCCTACAACGCCTACAACCATGCCCTCGACGACCAGGGCCGGCCGGTCGCCGCACTGGTCGGACGAGCCGCCTCGCGCCTCTTTCTCGGCGACGAGGACGGCGCATTCTCCGATCTCGCGAAGGCGGTGGACGACTCCTCCGCCGGCAACGACCGCTATCGTGCCCTGATGTCCATCGTCTACGTTCACACTTACCTTCGTCAGCTGCCGCAAGGGCTCGACCGAGCCGAGCAGGCGGTCGCGATGTGGCAGGAGCTCGGGCGGCCGGAGATGGCGGCGGCGGCCTGCAACGCCGTCGGCCGGGTGCTTCTCGAGACCGGCAACAGCGCTCCGGCGCTCGAGTGGTACGACCGCGGCTGGGCGATCGTCGAGGGCTCGACGATGAAAGTGGAGGAGCGCTCCGTCTGGCACGTGCGTCGGCTGCACGGTGCGGCGCGGGTCGCGGCGCAGCGCCATGAAACACGCAAAGCGCAGACGCTCGCCGACGAGGCGAAGGGATTGATGGACGCCGACACCGCGAATGCCGAGCACTACAAGTGGATATATCCCTATCTCCTCGGCTACCTTCAATATCAGGACAAGCACTATGTCGAGGCCATCGAGCAGCTCGGGCAGTCGGAAACCGATCGTGCCTATATCCAGTATCTGATCGCAGATTCCTACGCCCGGATCAAGGACCCCGTGAACGCTCGGATCTGGTTCGGGAGGGCGCTCGCCGGGGCTTCGGGGCTCGACCCCGAGTCGGTCATC
>JBDSRU010000432.1:0-3956 GCA_039929145.1 Thermoanaerobaculia bacterium | reverse complement strand
CGCGACTCCGGGAGACAGCCTGCGACCGCGGTGGACCGGACCTTCGCCCGCCGAGCAGGCGCTGGCCTTCTTGGCCGACGACAAAGAGGTGAAGAGTGGCGCGCTGCAGCACGAGGCCTCCGGCCGCGGCACGATCGCGCTCGACGCGCTCGACGCCGGCGCGTACCGCCTGCGCTACGAGACCCGGGACAAATTCGGCGAAGTGAGCCGAACGCAGCTCGACTTCGTCGTCGCCGGGCGCGAGACGCCGCTCGCGCTGCCCGCCGACATCGCCTTCGACCACGCGCAGGCGGAGCCCGGAGCGCCCGTGCGCCTCTGGTTCCACTCGGGACTGAAAGGAACGCCGGCGGAGCTCGAGCTGTTTCGCGGCGAGGAGCGCCTCTGGCGGCGCACGGTGACGCTCTCGGGCTCCCAGTGGCTGGACGTTCCGGTGGGCGAGCAGGACCGCGGCGGACTCGCGGCGCGACTGACGCTCGTCGCCGATCACCAGCTGGTCACCCAGGGCGCGGTGCTCTTCGTGCCGTGGAGCAACAAGGAGCTCGCGGTCGAGTTTTCGACCTTTCGCGATCGCCTCACTCCGGGCGCCAAGGAGACCTTCCGCGTCACCGTCAAGGACGCCAAGGGCCGTCCGGTCGAAGCGGGCGCGGCGGAGCTCCTGGCGTCGATGCACGACCGCAGCCTCGACCTCTTCGCGCCGTTCGCGGCGCCGCGGCCGCTCGACCTCTTTCCTCACGGCGGCTGGTTTCCGCCGCTGGCGACCAACCTCGGGGCGAGCGCTCCGGTCTGGTACCGCGACGAGGAGTGGATTTCGCCGCCCACCGTGGCGGCGCTCTCCGGCGACGCCTTCGTCGAGATCTCTCCCTGGGGCGTGGGCGGGCCCGGCTCCGGCTACGGCGGGCCGATGCGGATGATGCGCAAGGGCGGCGTCGTGGGGATGGCCGCCATGGAAACGGAAGGGGCGGTGATGCAGCCCGCTTCCGTCCCCGCGCCGCAGGTCGCCGAGGCGCGCGCCGCCGACGCGGTCGATCAGGGCGTGGCAGGCGGTTTTCTCGGTGGAGTCCATGGCGGAGTGGCCGGAGGCGTCGCCGCACCGCCGCCGGTCGCGCTGCGCTCGAACTTCGCCGAGACCGCTTTCTGGGAGCCGCAACTGCTGACCGGCGCCGACGGTTCGGCGACGATTGAGTTCACGGTTCCGGACTCCGTCACCTCCTGGCGCGTCTGGGTGGCGGCGCTCTCGCAGACGCTCGCCTCCGGCTACGTCGAAAAGAGCGTCGAGTCGGTGAAGGAGCTGATGGTGCGCCCGTACTTGCCGCGGTTCCTGCGCGAGGGCGATATCGCCGAGCTCAAGGTGGTCGTCAACGACGCCGGAGAGGTGCCGCTCGCCGGCGAGGTGACGCTCGAGATTCTCGACCCCGTGACCAACGCTTCGCTGCTCGCCGAGTTCGGACTCACGGCGGAGACGGCGAAGCAGCCGTTTCGCGTCGAGCCCGGCAAGGGTCTCGACCTGACCTTCGCACTGGCCGCGCCGCGCCGGGTCGGGCCGACCGCCTTCAAGGTCGTGGCGAGAGCGGGCAACCTCTCGGACGGCGAGCTGCGGCCGCTGCCGCTCCTGCCGTCGCGGATCCACCTCGCGCAGTCGCGCTTCGTCACTCTCAAGGGAGCGGAGCGCCGCGAGATGACCTTCGACGACATGAAGCGGCCCGACGCGACGCGCATCGACGAGCAGATGGTGGTCACCGTCGACGGCCAACTCTTCTATTCGATGCTCGACGCGCTGCCGTATCTCATCGAGTATCCCTACGAGTGCACCGAGCAGACGCTCAACCGGTTCGTCTCGTCCGGCATGCTGTCGAGCCTCTTCGTGCAGTATCCGGCGGTCGCCCGGGCGGCACGTGAGATGGCGGAACGGGAGACGCCTCTCGAACGCTTCGATGCCTCCGATCCCAATCTGAAGATGGCCCTCGAGGAGACGCCTTGGCTGCGCGAGGCGCGCGGCGATGACAGATCGGGAGAGTCGTCCCTGCGGGTGCTCGATCCGGCTGTCGCTCTCGCGCAACGTGACAGCGCGCTCCTCAAGCTCGCCCAGGCCCAGTTGCCGAACGGCGGCTTTCCCTGGTTCGCCGGGGGACCGGCGTCGCCCTACATGACGCTCTACCTCATGGGCGGCCTGGCGCGCGCGGCGGAGTTCGCGGTGCCGGTGCCGCGGGAGATGGTGCAGAGCGGCTGGCGGTATCTCGCGCGGGAGGCGAAAGAGGACTGGCTGCCGCGGGCGATTCAGGACGACTGCTGCTGGGAGCTGCTCACCTATCTCAACTACGTCGCCTCGTCCTACCCCGACAGCTCGTGGACCGGCGACTTCCTGACCGAGGCCGACCGGGAGACGATCCTGGATTTCTCGTTCAAGCACTGGCGCGACCACCAGCCGCTGCTCAAGCTCCAGCTCGCTTCGACGCTCGAGCGCATGAAGCGCCACAAGGATGCGCAGTTGGTGCTGGCGAGCGTCATGGATTCGGCGAAGACGACACGCGACGAGGGCACCTTCTGGCAGCCGGAGGATCGCGCCTGGCTCTGGTACAACGACCGCATCGAGACCCACGCCTGGGCGCTGCGCACGCTGATGGAGGTCGAGCCGAACGATCCGCGCCGCGACGGGCTCGTGCAGTGGCTCTTCCTCAACAAGAAGCTCAACCACTGGAAGTCGACGCGTGCCACGGCCGAGGTTCTCTACTCGCTCGCCGCGTACTTGAAGGCAACAAACAGCCTCGCCGTGCGCGAGTCGGCGACGGTCGAGGTGGCTCACCAGACGACGACCTTCACCTTCGAACCCGACAAGTTCACCGGCAAGAAGAATCAGATCGTCATCCCGGGTGCCAAGCTGGATGCTCGGAAGCGTCCAGAGGACGCCACGGTGACCGTCGAGAAATCGACTCCGGGTCTCATGTTTGCCTCGGCCACCTGGCACTTCTCGACCGAGGAGCTTCCGGCCGAGTCGCGCAGCGATCTCTTCGGCGTCGAAAGGCACTACTTCAAGCGCGTGAAGACCGGCAGCGAAGTGACGCTCATGCCGATCGTCGCGAGCACCCGGCTCACGGTCGGCGACGAGGTCGAAGTGCAACTCTCGCTGCGCGCCAAGGCCGCGGCCGAGTACGTCCACCTGCGCGATCCGCGCCCCGCGGGGCTCGAGCCGGACCTCCCGGTCTCCGGCTGGAAGTGGAATCTCGGAATCGCTCACTACGAAGAGACGCGCGACAGCGGCGCGAACTTCTTCTTCGAGAACCTGCCCGCCGGGGAGTACACCTTCAAGTATCGCCTGCGGGCGAATCTCGCCGGAGAGTTCCGCAGCGGCCCGGCGCAGGTGCAGTCGATCTACGCACCGGAGTTCGTCGCCTACTCGGCCGGCGAACGGCTCGCCATCGCACCGGCGCCCAAGTAGCTCTCGCCCGGCCGATCCGCCGGTTTGGAGAGTGCCTGCCGGGCCAAGCATCCGGATGCGTACGCGAGCGGCGGCTCGGCGGTGGCCGGCACCGTCGGGATGCGGACGATTCGAAATTCCGCATCGGTCAACCTGGGGTGTGAGAGGCAACCGATCGGGACGAGCGGTACCTTCCGCGGGGCGAGCCCGCCGTCGAGGGTCGTCGCCTCCACTCTGCACTTCAAGGCGCTGAGGAACAGCGATCGACCGCGGTCCGCTCGCCATCTGCCCGAGACGCAGGAATCCTTTTGGATCGTTCGATTTGCGTCACGCGCGCGGCGCGCATCCGCGGCGTGGCACTGGCGTTGCTCCCCATCGCTCGCGTGGAGAGCCCGGATGCACCGGGACTCTTGTCGATGGGAGAGAACCGATGACCAGGATGCTGAGGATTTTCCTCGCTGGCCTGACAAGCGTCGCAATGGCGGGCTTCGTTGCGCCAGCGATGGCGCAGGAGCAGGTCGGAGCGATCGTAGGAACAGTGACG
>JBDSRU010000431.1:0-4020 GCA_039929145.1 Thermoanaerobaculia bacterium | reverse complement strand
CGACGCGCGAGCGGCTCGCCGAGCAGCTCACCGGGCCAGAAGTCCGGAATCGGGCGAAAGAGCTGCGGCGGATGCTCGAGATGCCGCAGGCGGTCGCGCTCAAGGACTTGCTGAAGCTCGACCCGCTGGGCATATCTGGGATCTTTCTCGACCGGATCGGCGGCCAGCGCGGTCCACTGGCGGTCGACTGGACGAGCGGCAGGTATCTGTCGCGCGATCACCGCCTGCTCCTGATCCTCGGCAAGCCGACCGCGAACCCACAGGACATCGAGTTCAATCGCCGGCTCTTCGAGTCGATGCAGCAGTCGGTCGCCGCGGCGAACGCCGGGTGGAGCGAGCTCGCCGAGGGTAGCGACGCGCCGGTGCCGGAGGTCTTCTTCGGCGGCCGCTACATGATCGTGCTCGACGACACCGGACTCATCCGGCGCGACGTCGTAGTCAACGCGTTGAGCTCGATCTTCGGCGTCCTGATCCTCTTCTATATTGCGTATCGGCGGACCTCCCTTCTGCTGCTGGTCTTCTGGCCTCTCGCTTGCGGACTCGCGATCACCTTCGGATTCGCGGCTCTCGCCGTGGGAGTCCTGTCGTCCGCCACCGCCGGTGTCGCGGCGCTGCTGGTGGGGCTGGGTGACGACTTCGTCATCGTGCTCTACGGCCGCTATGTCGAGGAGCGCCAGCGCGGCGCCTCGGTGTTGGAGTCGATGCGCTCGATGGGCGGCTCGACGGCGCGCGGCGTGGTGCTCGGCGCCATCACCACCGCGGCGACCTTCTACGCCTTTCTGATCACCGACTTCACCGGGCTCTATCAGATGGGGCTGATCGTCGGCACCGGAGTACTCTTCTGCCTGCTGGCGGTCCTTTTCCTGGTGCCGGCGATGATCGGCTGGAGCGAGGCGCACCACAGCAAGCGCGAGAGTGAACCGCGGCTGCACATCTTCGCGTTCGGTATCGAGCATCTGTCGCGACTCGCGACCCGGATGCCGCGCGCGACGCTGGTGGCCGCGGCGGTGGTAACGATTCTCGCGGCCGCCGTCGCACCTCGGCTCCAGTTCGACGACAACGTCGAGGCGCTGCGCCCGCCGGGCAATCGTGGCGTCGTCGCCCAGACCGAGATCAATGCCCACTTCGGCTCCGGCTTCGAGTCGATGTCGCTGGTTCTCAAGGCCCCGACGCTGCCCGAAGTGCTCGCGCTCGCCGACAAGGCGGCCATCGCGGGCCGCCGCCTGGTGGCCGACGGACGGCTCGGCGGAGTCGACGCGGTGACCTCGCTGCTGCCTCCGCCTGCGATCCAGCAGGAGGCGCTCGACTGGCTGGCGGTGGAGCGCTCGGGACGACTGGACATGACGCGCATCCGCGCCGAGTTCGCGGAGGCGCTGGCGAGCGAGGGCCTGCGCATCGAGCCCTTCTCTGCTGGACTGGAACTCCTGGCCAAGACGCTCGCGCCGGACGGGATTCTGACCCGCGAAGGTGTCCTCGCCGTGCCGCAGGGCCGGACGCTCCTCGATCGCTATCTCAAGGAGACGCCGCAGGGTTGGACGAGCGTGGTCAAGCTCTACAACCTTCCTGGCCGGCCGAAGCGCGAGATCCCCGACGCCGCTCTCGACCTCGAGGCGAGCCTGGGTCCGCAAGCGACCCTGACCGGCATGAACGTTCTGTCAAGGAGTCTTCGCGGCGAGATCCGCGGCGACGCCCTGGCGTCCGGGATCATCGGCCTGGTCTTGACGCTCCTGCTGCTCTGGATCGATTTTCGCGACGTGCACACGGCGTTCATCGCGCTGGTTCCGCTCCTCGTGGGCATCGTCTGGATGGTCGCGCTGATGGTGGCGTTCGGCCTCCACCTCAACTTCATGAACATCTTCGTGATCACGATGATCATCGGCATCGGAGTGGACTACGGCATCCACGTCATCCACCGCTACCGCGAAGAGGAGGCCACGCCGGGAGGCGATCCCGCGGCGGCGGTCGAAGAGACTTCGCGCGGCATTTTCCTGGCCGCCCTGACGACCATCGTCGGCTTCGGATCGCTCGCCACTTCGCACTACCCGGGCCTGATCTCGATGGGCCTGGTCTCTACCCTCGGGACGCTCACCACCGCCCTGGTGGCGATCGCCGTGATCCCTGCCTACCTGACGATTCGCACCCGAGCTTCCCACCGCGCGCGCCCGCCTGCGCAGTAGTTTTTCGCCCGCCCCTACTTGCGTCGCAACAGGAAGAGCAGGACCGGACCGGCCGCGAAGCCGGCAAGGTGGGCGTACCAGGCGACCCCTCCGACGAGCGATCCTGGCGGCGCGGCGAGCGCGCCGTAGAGCTGGAGCAGGAACCAGAACGGAATGAACAGAAAGGCCCGGCTCTTCATCGGAATGACCAGGCAGCCGAGCGGCAGGACGCCCGAGAGCCGGGCTTCGGGAAAGAGCACCAGGAAGGCGCCGAGGACGCCGGCGATCGCCCCCGAGGCACCCAGGAGAGGAAGTGTCGAGCGCGGGCTGGCGGCGATCTGCGCGAGGCTCGCAATGACGCCGCTGCCCAGGTAGAGCAGCAGAAATCGACGCGGTCGCAGGCGGCTCTCGATGTCGTCCCCGAAGACCGCCAGGAACGCCATGTTGCCCAACAGGTGAAGCCAGCCGGCGTGCAGGAAGAGGGCGGCGAGGAGACGCAGCGGGCGGAGCGCCAGTTCGGGAAGCGGCCCCGGTCCGAGCGCTTCCCGCGGCGAAAGCGCGAGACGTTCGACGGCAGCAGAGAGTCCGGCTCCGAGCCGCAACTCCCAGATGAAAACCGCCAGATTGATCGCGATCAGCGCCCAGGTCAGCCAGGCCAGACGCGGCTTGCGACGCGAGTCCTGGAGCGGAATCAACGCTCCGGCGCCCCCAGCTGCGAAAGGCTCTCCTGCAGCTCGGGGAAATCGCGCCCGGCCTTTGCGAGATAACGCCTCAGCCAGTCGAAATAGCGAATTCTGGCCGCACTGGTGGCGCCGCTTTCGTGCGAGCGCCGGGTGCAGGAGTCCGGATGCTGGCGGTAGCGGTAGGTGCAATGCGAGGAGACGAGAACCGGGTGGGAAAGGCAAAGCTTGGCGTGGAACGCCTGGTCCTCGTACATGCCGCGAAAGGCTGATTCGTAGCCGCCGAGCGCGGTGAAGAGGTCTCGGCGCACGAACACGTTGCACAGCGAAGACCACTCGTCGTGGAGCACCATGCGAAGAAGTTCCGGAGGCCTGGCCACCGAGTCGAGCGGCAGGCGCCATCGCTGCACGAAATCCCGCGCGCGGTCGGCCTCGTTGCCGGTCCAGGAGAACCACCACTCGGCGGGGGCGCAGAGCGCTTCGAGGCCGGGGTGCGCGTCGAGCCGCGCCAGTTGGAATTCCAGATTCCCGGGCAGCCAGACATCGTCGGCGTCGAGAAAGGTCACGACCTCGCCGCTCGCCCGCGACACGCCGAGGTTTCGCGCCCGGCTCATTCCCCGATTCCGGCCGGTCCAATGGCGGACGATCCGGATGCGATCGGACTCCTCTCGAGCCGCGGTGCGGGCGATGTCGAGGCTGCCGTCGTCCGACCCGTCGTCGACGAGGATGAGCTCCCAGTCCCTCCAGGTCTGATTGCGGACGCTCGCGATGGCCTCGGCGAGAAAACCCCGGGCGCGCCAGAAAATGGTGATGACCGAAACGCGCGGCCGGCCCATCAACGTGGAGTGCCCGGGCCGGTGGGGGAGGCCGGGTGCGAGCTCAACTCTTGCGGTCGCCGCGGCGGAGGGGGATCTGGACCCCTCCCCTGGCTGGCGCCTTGGCCCGTGGGCCGACGCGGTGAATGCGCAGCAGATTGGTGAGCGCCTTCTGGCGGATCGGGAATCCCATGAGCAGGATCAAGCACTCACCCGGGCGGACGAAGCGGCGCGCGAGGAGCTCGCGCTCGACGATCTCGATCAGATCCTCGCGATGCTGCACGTCGCGAATGAGGTGGATCGGTCGCATTCCCCAGAGGAGCTGGATCCGGCGCGCGACCTGGGCATCCGTGGTGAGCACGAAGGTGG
>JBDSRU010000430.1:0-3046 GCA_039929145.1 Thermoanaerobaculia bacterium | reverse complement strand
CTTTCGCATGTTGTCACCGGCCTCACCAACGGTATCGCGTATACCTTCACGGTGCGGGCAACCACCCTCTTCGGCACGGGCGACCCGTCCGCACCTTCGAACAGTGTCACGCCTGCTGGCCCTCCCGGCCCACCGGTGGCGATTGTCGCGGTCGGCGGCGACAGTTCGGCAACCGTCTCCTTCGCGGCGCCGCTCGACGACGGGGGCAGTGCGGTGACCGGCTACACGGTGGTCTCGAATCCCGCAGGAGGCGTCGACGTCAACGACGGCTTTGTCACGCTCGCGCATCTCGTCACCGGTCTCACCAACGGGGTGCCCTACACCTTCACCGTGACGGCGACGAACGGCGTGGGAACCAGCTCCCCGTCGAAAGCTTCGAACGAGGTGACTCCCAACGTGCCGCAGGTTCAAACGAAGTGACTCCCAACCCGCCGTTCTGACCGGGGCGCGGCGCTCTGCCACGAGGACGAGCCGGCGCGGAGCGAACCGATGCCGCACGTTTACCTCCTCCGATGTCGCGACGGCTCGCTCTACACCGGAGCTGCCGTCGATGTCAGCAAAAGAATGCGCGAGCATGCATCCGGCCGGGCCTCTCGTTACACACGCTCGCGGTTGCCGGTGGAACTCGCCTGGTCGCGCGAAATGCCTTCATGGAGCGCAGCTCTCGTCGAAGAGGCGCGCATCAAGTCACTTTCACGTGGTGCCAAGGAATTGCTGATCGTCACCCCCCCGGCAGCGGAACCGATCTCCCAGCCGGCCCCGGTCCCGGCCTGCGACCCGCAATAGCCCGGATTCTCATCGCAATAACCGCGCCGGTCGCGACGCTCCCGCGCAGGTCCACGCTTTCGCCATTCCGCATTCCGGCAGTGCTCACACTCGCTCCGATCGAGCGATCGGTGTGTTAGCCTCGCAGGGGAAAAACTCACCGGAAAAAAGACGATTGGCGGCTGAAACCCTCCCGTTCCGCTACCTCGCGGTCGACGGCCCCATCGGGGTCGGAAAGACCGTATTGGTCGACAAGCTGGTTCGCCGATTCGAGGCCGTCAAGGTCCTCGAAGACGTCGAGAACCCGTTTCTGCCCGACTTCTACCGCGATCGACCCGGGGCTGCATTCCAGACCCAGATGTATTTCCTGCTTTCGCGCTACAAGCAGCAGCACGAAGTGGTGCAGCAGGAGCTCTTCCAGCGCCTCGTGGTCTCGGACTACACCTTTCAGAAGGACCGGATCTTCGCTTATCTGACGCTCTCGGACGAAGAGCTGGCGATCTACGACCGGCTCTACACCACGCTCGAGCCGCAGGTTCCGGTGCCCGACCTGGTGCTCTACCTCACTGCCGACGTCGACACCTGCATGGCGCGCATCCGCAAGCGCGCTCGGAGCTTCGAGAAGGAGATCTCGGACGAGTACATGGCCGAGCTGATCGACGCCTACAATCACTACTTCCACTACTACAACCGGTCCCCCTTACTCGTCGTCGACACGCGCAATCTCGACTTCCCCGGCAGCAAGCCCGATTTCGAGGAGCTCGTGCAGCAGCTGCTCCGCCCGATTCGCGGCACCGAGTACTTCGTTCCCGCCCGCAAGCGCTGAACGGCCCTCCCGGGGCGGGCTAGTCCCGCGTCGGGCTTTCTGTCATGGGTTCGGCGAGCGCCGCGGTCATCTCGGGATCACTTTCGCGATCGGCGAGGGGCGGGACACAAAGCGTCGAGCGCAACGACACCGGGGAACTGGTCAGCCCGGCGAGCGGCGTGCGGTGAACCAGGGGAGGGTAGACCGGGAACTGCGCCGCCTCGTAGACGGTGACTTCGTGGCTCGCGGGATAGAACCTGAGCAGCTCACGCTGCAGCACGGCGAGGCCGCGCGGACTCCAGAGATCTCCCGCACGATAGTCGTGAACTCCGATGCCGCCGATCTGCCAGAGGACGAGATGACTCGTCTCGTCGAAGCGCCGCCGGCGGAGCAGGAAATCGGTGGCCTCGAAGCTCTGACAGCCGCGTTCTCCGGGATCGAACCCGAGGTCGGCGAACAGGCAATCCTCGGCCGAAACGCCGGGCAGCATGACCGCCTCGTGACCCTCGGCGATCGCCCGGCGGATCGCTTCATGCGACGGCTGAACGAAGACCCCGGGGTGGCCGTAGAAGGCGGCGACGACATTCTTGCCGAGGCGTACCGGCGCGAGAATCCGCTCGACCATCTCTTCGTAGGTTTCGGCGCGCGGTCGACCCTCGCGGTAGCTGTCGTGCAGCGGCTCCGCCGTGGCATTGAGCTCGAGCAGCCAGCCGGCGGTGATGAGATCGGCCGCGACGTGAAACAGCTTGTCCGCGGCTTCGATCGCCGAGAGCGCCTCCTGGGTAATCTGCGCCGCGACCATCATGCCGGTGCCGACGACGGTGAGTTGGCCCTGAGGCAAGTGTGTACCCTCCCAATCCGGCTGGGCGCGCGAACCGGTGCGCCCGCGCTCGATGCTAGTGTCGACTTCAGTTCACGCTTGCAGTTTTCCCGGGGGTGGAGCCTATGGCAAAGAAGGATCTGCAGCATCTCGTTATCGCGCTGTCGAAATTCACTGTCCTGCGCAACCGATTCAAGAAGGATCCGCTGGCGGTGATGGACGAAGCGGGCCTGTCGGAAAAGGAGAAGGGCATCCTCGCTTCCGGAGATGCCGATCGCCTGCGAACCTATCTCGGCGAGGAGTATTCGAAGGGTGCGATCATCCGCGACTCGCTCATCCGCACCGCTCTCATTCGCGACCCGCTGATCCGCGATCCGAAGAAGTAACGCCGGACGCGGGCGCTCCGCCTCACCGCGGCTCCGGCGGCTGGGGGAGGCCCAGCGACTGCACCAGCCGCCGGAAATCTTCGCGCCCATGCAGGGGGGTGTAGTCCGGCGCAGCGGAGAGCCAGGGCAGATCCCAGCAGCGCTCGCGGCGGCAGCGCTCGAGCCACGCCATCGCCTGGTCCTCCTCGCCGGCACTGGCGAAGAAAGTCGCCACCAGACTGGTCGGAACCCGTTCCCGGTCGGCCTTTTCGGCAAGCGCGCGGGAGAACC
>JBDSRU010000429.1:0-3170 GCA_039929145.1 Thermoanaerobaculia bacterium | reverse complement strand
CCCCTCTTGCCGCCCGCCGACGACGGCGCGGCGCGCGCCGCGGCACGCGGACTGGTCGCGGCGCTCGGTGAGGAAGGTCTGCTCGCGGGCGCGACGAGCGCCGAGCCGGACCTGCGCGCCCTCTGCCTGACGCGCGAGGCGCTCGCCGGCGCCTCGCCGCTCGCCGACGCACTTTTCGCGCTGCAGGCCCTGGGCTCGATGCCGATCACTCTCGCTGGCACGGCGGAGCTCCGCGATCGCTGGCTGCCCGAGGTCGCCGCCGGACGCGCCATCGCCGGCTTCGCAATGACCGAGCCCGAGGCCGGCTCCGATGTCGGCGCGATCGCGACGACGGCGCGCCGCGACGGTCCGGACTACGTTCTCGACGGCGTGAAGAGCTTCATCTCGAACGCCGGCATCGCCGACTTCTACTGTGTCTTCGCCTCGACCGACCCGACCCAGGGCACTCGTGGAATCAGCTGTTTCGTGGTGCCGGCGGCCACTCCGGGACTGCGCTTCGTCGCGCCGTACGTGCTCTCGGAGCCGCATCCGTTGGGCGAGCTCGCCTTCGAGGGCTGCCGCGTTCCGGCCTCGGCGCGGCTTGGCGCCGAAGGCGAGGGCTTCAAGATCGGCATGCGCACGCTCGACCTGCTGCGACCGACAGTCGCCGCCGCGGCTTGCGGCATGGCGGCGCGAGCGCTCGCCGAGGGGTTGGCGCACGCCCGCTCCCGCCGGCAGTTCGGCTCGGCGCTCGCCGATTTCCAGCTTGTGCAGCTGAAGCTCGCGCGCATGGCGACCGACCTCGACGCGGCGCGCCTGCTTACCTATCGCGCGGCATGGGAGCGCGATCGCGGCGCCGAACGGGTCACGCGCGAGGCGGCGATGGCGAAGCTCTTCGCCACCGAGGCGGCGCAGCGCATCGTCGACGACGCGGTGCAGATCCTCGGCGGCCGCGGTGTCCTCGCCGGGAGCACGGTCGACCGTCTCTACCGCGCCGTGCGGGCGTTGCGGATCTACGAAGGGACCTCCGAGATCCAGCATCTGGTCATCGCGCGCGAGCTCCTGAGGTAGGGCGCGCGCGATGTGGAAGCCGCCCGAGCGCCTCCGCCATCCGCTGCCGGAACCGGCCTGGCCGACCGCGTCCGAGGCGCGAGAGTCGGCCTGGTTCCAGCCGGTGGACCTGGGGCCGGTTCGCCTCGCCGAGCGCACCTGGGTGCCGGCGATGGTCCCCTGGCGGGCCACCGAGGAAGGCTTCGTCACACCCGAGGTCCTCGCCTGGTACGAGCGTTTCGCGCGCGGCGAGCCGGGGGCAATCGTCGTCGAGGCGACCGGCATTCGTGACGTGCCGAGCGGGCCGCTGCTGCGGGTGGGCGATGAGCGATTTGTTGCTGGTTTGTCGGAGCTGGTCGCAACCGTCCGCCGCGCGAGCGGCGGAAGAACGAAACTATTTCTTCAGATCATCGATTTCCTTTCGATCCGCCGGCGGCCGGAACGGGAGATTTTCCTGTCGCGGTTCCTCCAGATCTCTGACCCCCTCAAGGAAAAGCTTTCGGTAAAGGGAGACGTGGAGGCCCGCAGCGCCCTCTTGACGCTTTCCGATTCCGAATTGCGCGAGCTCTTGTCCGAGCGCGAGTGGCACGACCTGCAGTTCGGGGCGCGCGAGCTGGTGACGGACGTTCACCTGCCGCACATTCGGGACCTGCCCTTGTCCTTGCCGAAGCTTTTTTCCGCGGCTGCCTGCCGCGCCGAGCGCGCGGGGTTCGACGGGGTGGAGCTCCACTTTGCTCATGCCTACACGATGGCTTCGTTCCTCTCGCCGTTCAACACGCGCAGCGATGGCTATGGCGGTGGGCGCGAGCACCGGGTGCGGTTGCCGCTCGAAGTTCTCGCGGCAGTGCGGTCGGCGGTCGGTTCGGACTTCGCTGTCGGCTGCCGCTTTCTCGCCGAGGAGAAGATCGGCGTCGAGGGTGGGGGAGGGACGGTCGAGGATGCCGCCTACTTCGCCGTCGAGTTCGCGCGCGCCGGGGTCGATTTTCTGTCGCTCTCGCGTGGTGGCAAGTTCGAGGACGCGAAGCAGCCCAAGGTCGGTTGGTCGGCCTACCCGTATACGGGACCGTCGGGGTACGAGTGCATGCCGACCGCGATCTCCGACGCCTTCGGGCCGTTCGGGCGGAATGTCGCCGCCGTCGCGGCAATCCGCGCTGCGGTGCGCGGCGCCGGATTGTCTACGCCGGTCGTTCTGGCTGGCGGCATCTCGGGTTTCGCCCAGGCCGAAGCGTTGCTCGAGTCGGGCGCCGCCGACATCGTCGCCGCAGCCCGCCAGTCGCTCGCCGATCCCGACTGGTTTCGCAAGGTTCGGCTCGGCCGCGGTGACGAAGTCCGCCGCTGCATCTTCTCGAACTACTGCGAAGGTCTCGACCAGATGCACAAGCAGGTGACCTGCCAGCTATGGGACCGCGAGGATCTCGAGGAGCCGGACCTGCTCAAATCCCGGGACGGCCGGCGGCGCTTGGTGGCGCCCCCCTGGTCTCCTGAATGACGCCGACCTTCGGGACCGCACTGCGCTACTGGGCGCGGCTCGGCTGCGTGAACTTCGGTGGTCCGGCCGGGCAGATCGCGATGATGCACCGCGACCTGGTGGTCGAGCGCAAGTGGATCGACGAGTCGCGCTATCTGCATGCCCTCAACTTCTGTTCGCTCCTCCCCGGGCCGGAGGCGCAACAGCTCGCGACCTACATCGGCTGGACGCTCCACGGTCTGCGCGGCGGTCTGGCGGCGGGAATCCTCTTCGTCCTGCCGTCGATCTTCGTTCTGCTCGGTCTGTCGTGGATCTACGCCGTGCATGGAGCCGTACCCGCGGTGGCGGCGGTGCTCGCGCCAGTGAAGGCGGTGGTGGTCGCCATTGTCCTCGATGCGGTGCTGCGCATCGGCAAGCGCGCGATCAGGAGCTCGCTCGCCCTCTTGGTCGCTGCAGGCGCTTTCGCAGCGTTGTCCAGCGGCATCGCGTTTCCCTGGGTGGTCCTCGGCGCAGGGTTGATCGGGGGGATCGCCACCACAAGCGCCTTCGGCGGGGGAGAGTCCGTCGAGCAGCCGCGTCCTGTGGAGCAAGAAGCTTCCAGTAAAGGGGTTGTGGACGGTTCTTCCGTGCCTGCGGGAGGCGCCGGCGGCTGGCGAGTCGCCCGCATTCTGGC
>JBDSRU010000428.1:0-3452 GCA_039929145.1 Thermoanaerobaculia bacterium | reverse complement strand
GCTCGATCGCGCCTGGCGCGAAGGCAGGAGCTACGACCTGGCGCAACTCATCGCCGATATCCAGAAGCCACCGCTCGACAAGGTCGGGGTGCTGCCGCTGGAGAGTTTCTTCCCGGCCAAGGAGCGCTTCGAGCTGGCGATGACGGTCAACGCCCTGCTCGCCGCGCCGGGCTTCGAAGTCTGGTTGAAGGGGACGCCGCTCGACGTCCAGCAGCTCCTCTATACCCCGGACGGCAAGCCGCAGATCGCGGTGCTTTCGATCGCCCACCTCTCGGACGCCGAGCGGATGTACTTCGTCTCGCTGCTGCTCAACCAGACCCTCGCCTGGATGCGCACCCAACAGGGGACCAGCAGTCTGCGCGCGATTCTCTACATGGACGAGATCTTCGGCTATCTGCCGCCGACGGCGAATCCGCCGTCGAAGAAGCCGATGCTGACGCTGCTCAAACAGGCGCGCGCCTTCGGTCTCGGCGTCGTGCTCGCGACCCAGAATCCGGTGGACCTCGATTACAAGGCGCTGTCGAATATCGGCACCTGGCTTCTCGGGCGCCTGCAGACGGAGCGCGATCTGGCGCGCGTGCTCGACGGGCTCGAGGGGATCGCGGGTGGCATCGACCGCCAGGAGCTCACGCGGCTCCTGAGCGGTCTCGCCCAGCGCCGGTTCCTGCTGCACAACGTGCACGAGGAGCGACCGGTCCTCTTCGAGAGCCGGTGGGCGATGTCCTATCTCGCCGGACCGCTCACCCGCGACCAGATTCGCAAGCTCAAGATGCCGACGACTGCAGGCGCCGCGGCACCGGCGGCGCCAACAGGAGCCCGGACGACGCCAGGGGCCGGGGCGGCGCCGCTTGCCGACGCAGCGTTGCCGATCCTGCCGGCCGAGATTCCGGTGCTCTTCGGCCCCGGCGGCGGGGCGCGCGCCTGGAGCGGCGCGATCCTCGCCCAGGGAAGGGTGCACTTCCAGAGCCCCGACGCCGGCTGGAGCTTCACGCGCGAGGTGGCGCGAGCCCTGCCGATCTCCGCCGGTGAGGCGCTGCTGGTGGATTGGGCCGACTCTGAGACGATCGATGCGGCGGGCCTCTCAGAGGTTGCACCGGACGGAGCGCGCGGCTTCGCGCCGCTCCCGGCCGAGGCGACGCGGGCGAAGAGCTTCGACAGCTGGGCGAAGTCGTTCAAGGATTATCTGGCGCGGGCCGAGGAGTTGACGGTCTATTCGAGCCGCGAGCTCGGGGAAAGCTCGAAACCGGGCGAGAGCGAAGGGGCGTTTCGCGCCCGCCTCGGCGATCTCGCCCGCCAGCGCCGCGACGCCGAGGTCGACAAGGTGAAGGACAGGTTCGCGCCGAAGTTCACCGCCCTCGACGAGCGGATGCGGCGCGCCGAAGCGAAGGTCGCAGACCAGAAGTCGCAAGCGACGGCGCAAAAATTTTCGACCGGCGCCTCGGTCCTCGGTGCGCTCGCAGGAGCGCTCTTCGGCCGGCGGAAGCTGCTGTCGTCGGCGACGTTCTCGCGCGCCACCACCTCGGTGCGCTCCGCCTCGCGCTCGATGAAGGAATCGCGCGATGTCGGCCTCGCCGAGGAAGGGGTCGAGACCGTCCAGACTCGGGTTGCCGAGCTCAACAGCGAGCTCGCGGCGGCTGTGGCCGCGGTCGAGGCGCGCTCCGACCCGCAGGCGCTCCCGCTGACCGCGAAAGCGCTCAAGCCGAAGAAGGCCGACGTCGAGATCGTGCGCGTCGGCTTGATCTGGCTGCCGCAATCCTCCACCTGACCGACGCGCCAGAGCGGCCTTTCCCGCCTGCGGGAACCAAATCGGCCGTCGCGCGTTGGAACAGGTAATGAGCGTTCTCGAATCGACGGCGAGCGACGCCGACGCCTCGGCGATGGCGCGCGGCCAGGAGGGCGACTGGGAGGCGTTCGGAAGCCTGGTCGACCGCCACCGCGATGCTCTGGTCGTCTACCTGGCACGTCTGGTGGGGGATCGGGAGCGCGGCGAGGAGCTTGCCCAGGAGGCTTTCGTCCGACTCTGGCTGGCCTCGCGACGCTACCGCGAGGAGGGGCGTTTCGAGGCCTATCTCTACAGCATCGGCACCCGCCTGGCGCGGAGCAGCGAACGCCGCCGACGGGTCCGACTGCACGCACTTTTCTCGGGGCGTCTGGCGTTTTTCGGCTGGGCCGGACGCTCTCCCGGCGCCGAGCCGGTCGAGGAGGCCGAGGCCGGCGAGAGGCTGTTGCGGGAGGAGGCCGGAGCGCAGCTCGCCCGCGCCGTGGCGGAGCTGCCGCTGCGATTTCGCGCCCCGCTCGTCCTGCAGGCGATCGAGGAGCGCTCGATCGACGAGATTGCCCGCCTCCTCGACCTGCCGGCCGCGACCGTCAAGACCCGTCTCTTCCGCGCTCGCGCCCGGCTGCGTGAGCGCCTCGCGCCCTACTGGAAAGGAGCTGACGCTTGAGCGTCTCCCGCCACGACCTGCCAATCCGGAGCTTGTTGTCGGATACCGAGATCGACCGTGCTCTCCGCGCCCTGCCGCGGGAAGCCGCCGGAAGGGACTTTTGCGCCATCGTCCTCGGGCAGGCAGAGGCGGCAAAGCTGCATCGCACTCGCCGGCGTCGGCGTGCCGCCTCCTGGGCGGCCGGCGTAGTTGTCTTGCTTGTCGGGGTGGGCGCCATCGGCCTCGAGACCGCGCGGAATCGCGCCGAGCGGCGCACGGCGCTGGTCGACGAGCAGCGGCGTCTCAGGAGCGAGCTTGAAGAGCTGCGCGAGCTCGCCGCGCGGCGAACGCAGATCCGCCTTGGTGGGGACGGGACCACCGACCTCTATATCGACCTCGCCAACGTTCCGGCAAAGCCGGAATCCGTGACCGTCCAACCGGAAAAGATTCGCACAAGGAGCCTCGGATGAATCGATCTCGCCGTCTGCGTCACGCTACAGTGGCTGTGGCCTTTTCCTTTACTGGATCTTTTTGTGCTTCCGCTCAGCCGCCACCACCGGAGCGCCCTCCGGCGCCGACAGCCCGGCCAGCGGCCCCGGCACCCGCGGCGCTGCCGGCGCCGCCGGCGCGAGCTCCCCGGCCGCCGCGACCTCCCCACGAACCGCGCTGGTCGGGGGGCTATCTCGGAGTCGAGCTGGTCGACCTCACGCCGGAGCTGCGGGCGCATTTCGGAGCGCCGAGAGAGGTCGGAGTGATGCTCGCACGCGTCGAGCCGGAGAGCCCGGCGGCGCGCGCCGGCCTCGAAGTCGGTGACATCGTCGTCGGGCTCGGAACCGAGCCGGTCCACGACAGTTGGGGATTCTCGGGCGAGGTGAGCTCACGCCAAGCCGGCGAGGTCCTGGTGATGACCGTCGTGCGCGACGGCCGGGAGCGAAACCTCGAAGCGACCCTCGAGCGCCGCGAGCGCGAGGGCATCGACGTTGGCAGGTGGATCTTCCCGCCGACTCCGGCAATTCCCGGGGTCCCGCC
>JBDSRU010000427.1:0-10247 GCA_039929145.1 Thermoanaerobaculia bacterium | reverse complement strand
GCGGCGGTCTCTGAGTCTCACGTTGGGACGGGGCGTCTGACGCCCCGCTCCGACGGCAGTGAATCCGGGCTCGTCCCTCCAGCGATGGAGTGGCGGGCCCGTTTTCTTTGCTCTCAGCCGGCTGCGGGCAAGGTCGGTTCAGCGCCCGAGAGCGTCCGCCACAAGCTGCGCATGTCGTCAGCCAGCGGCGCCTCGAAGCTCAGGAACTCTTGCGTGCGCGGGTGCGCGAACCCGAGGCGCCAGGCGTGGAGCGCGGGTCTGGGAAAGGTGCGTACGGTGCGCCCGGGAGCAACCGCCAGCTCGCGATGCCGATCCTCGCCATAGGTCGGGTCACCGACGATCGGATGGCGTAGATACTTGAGATGGACCCGGATCTGATGGGTGCGTCCAGTCAGCAGCTCGAGCTCGACGAGGGCGAGACCTGCGGCGCTCGCCAGGGTCCGGTACCGCGTCGTCGCCGGCCGTCCGTCGGAGCGCACGGTCATGCGCTTGCGCTCGACGGCGTGGCGCCCGATCGATGCCTCGATGGTGCCCTGAGCGCTCTTCGGCGTGCCGTAGACGATCGCCAGATATCGCTTCTCGATTCGACGGGATGCGAAAGCCGCGGTCAATGCGCGGTAGGCCTCCGGCGTCCGAGCGACGACGATGACACCGCTCGTCCCCTTGTCGAGGCGATGGACGATGCCGGGGCGACCCGGACCGCCGACGCCGGCCATCTCGGGAAAGCTCTTGAGCAGGCGATGCACGAGCGTCCCGGTCGCCTGCCCAGCGCCGGGATGAACGGTCAGGCCCGCAGGCTTGTCCAGCACGACGAGATCCTCATCGCTGAAGAGCAGTCGCAGCTCGCCCTCTTCCGCAACGACGCGCGACTCGCCCCTCGCGGGTGGCTCCCAGGCGATCTGCTCGCCTGTGCGAAGGAGATGGCCCGGCTTCGGCTGTGGGGCGCCGTCGACCGTCAACAGGCCGCACCGAATCCACTCCTGGATCTGATTGCGCGGCAGGTCGAGATGGAGAGCGACGGCGCGGTCGAGTCGGATACCCGCCTCGTTCTCGGCCACGCGCCAGGATCCGGACTTCACGGCCGGCTGCGGAAGGAGTCGAGGAGGATCAGCACCAGACCGATGGAGATCGCGCTGTCGGCGACGTTGAAGTCCGGCCAGCGATAGCTTCCGATGAAGACGGCGATGAAGTCGGTGACCGCTCCGCTCGAGATGCGATCGAAGAGATTGCCGACCGCCCCTCCCATGACCAGGGCGAGAGCGGCGAGCAGACCGCGATCCTTGTCGGTTGCACGGGCGAAGAGCACCGCGATGAGCGCCAGCGCCACCAGACCGAAGAGCGACAGCAGCCACGGACTGCCGTCGCGGCCGCCGTTGGCGAACATGCCGAATGCGACTCCGGTATTGCGCACGTGCGAGATGTGCAGCAGGCCAGGTATGACCTCGTGCGAGCTCTGTTCGGGCAGGTGGGATTCGATGAGCCATTTCGTCCACTGATCGAGCGCCAGGACGGCCAGCGCGATGAGCAGGTAGAGAGACTTTCGAGCCCGAGGCGCCGGCAGGGTTTCGGGTGTGAGGGCGGCCGTTTCGGTCATGTCGGAACACCTTCCAGAACGACGACGGCGACGGCGTTCGCACCGTCGTGGGTGATGGAGAGCCAGAGTTGCTCGACGCCGAGAGCGTCGGCTCGCCGTCGCGCCTCGCCATGCAGACGGAGCTCCGGTGCCCCGGAGGGCAGGCGAAGAACTTCGAGCTGAAGAAAGCCCACGCCAGCGGCCCAGCCGGTCCCAAGGGCCTTCATCGCGGCCTCCTTGGCCGCGAACAGCCCGGCGACGTGCGCAGACCGGCGCAGGGGACCGGCCTCGGCGCCGACCCGCACCTCGCCGTCGCGGAAAACGCGGCGCACGAACACCTCGCCATGGCGCTCGAGCAGGCGTTCGATGCGGGCGCGCTCGACGATGTCGATTCCGAGACCCAGGATGCGCGTCATGGTTGCCGCCAACGAAGCAGCAACGCGGCGTAGTCCGAGCGTCTCGCCAGCGGATTCTCGAACCATCGAATCGCCGCGATGCCCCAGGCGCCGGCGTCTAAAGCCTGGGGAGCGTTTTCGCCGTCGATCCCGCCCAGGGCGAGCACCGGCAGGCCGCAGGAAACCGCTTCGCTGAGCGCGACGAGCCCGCGCGGAGCGATCCTGCCGGCTTTCGAGGGGGTCTCGAAGAGAGGACCGAAGAGCGCGAAATCAGCTCCCTGGTCGCGCGCCAGCCGGACCTCGTCCGGGCTATGGGTCGATCGGCCGACGAGGAAGCTGTTCGCGGAGAGGTGATCGAAGGTCGCACGGACCCGCGTGACCGGCAATCCCTGGGCCGGCAGCTGGACACCGTCGGCGTCCGCGGCGAGCGCGATGTCCGGTCGTGCGTTCACCAGCAACGTGACGGTAGCTGCTGTGGACACGCGCGCCTCGGCCGCCAGCGCGAGCAGGTCCCTGTCGGTGCAGTCCTTGCGCCGTACCTGCAGACCGTCCACTCCGGCCGCGGCGAGATCGGAGCACCACTGCCGCCACGCGCTGCCTGCCCTGACCTCAGGGCTACTGATGGCGAGCAGGTGAGGAATCTTCAAGCGGGTAGCCGGCGCCGGGAGGTTTGCGGCGCAGAAAGAGATCGAGATCGTGGACGCCCCAGACCAGATGGAGAAGGCCGAATGCCGAGGTCAGGCCACGCATCCAGGTCGTCAGCAGGAACGTGCGCGCCGCACCGAACGGCACCAGCAGCAGGGCATGTCCCCAGGAGTCGAGCCACGGCGCGAGCAGGAGAAAAAGGCCGGCTTCCAGACAGTAGAGCAGGAAGACACCGCGGAACATCGACTCGGCACGCATGGGCGGATGGATTGTAGTCCACCCGTCCAGCGCGCGCCCGTTTTCAGTCAGCTAGCGGTGCCGGCCGTCGTCTTTCTTGGACTCGGGTGGCGGGGGAGGGGGCGAGCTCGAGCGGCTCTTGGTCCCCGACGAGCTGGCGGAGCTCTTTCCGGCCGGCTGCGAACGCTGGCCGCCCTGGGAGGGCGACGAGGTCTTGCCGGAACTCTGGGAGCCCTGCGACCTCGAGGTGCTCGCGCTGCCCTGGCCGGCGCCCGGAGCTTCTCGCCGGCTCGGCGAGGTCTGCGGCCCCGGGCTGCCCTTGCCGTAGCTCGGAGAACTCTGCGGGCTCTGCGTGCCCGAGCCGCCTCTGCCTGGGCCCGGTGCACCCTGGGACCCAGAGCTTCCTTTGCTGTAACCCGGGTTTGAAGGCGAACGCTGCGCGGCCGAACCGCCGTTGCCGTATCTCGGAGTGGACTGCGTGCCTTGCGTTCCGGGGCCGCTCTTGCCGTAGTTCGAGCCGCCGCTGCCCGAGGGCGCGCCTGGAGTGTTCCTGCCGTAGCCGGGAGCAGGCTTGGCGGGCTGACTGTCCCTGGCACCCTGGTCGTATCGTTGCGAAGGCTGCGAAGGCCGCGAAGGCTGCGGGCGGCTAATGTATTTCGAACCTCCGTCGGCGGGCGAGGCCGGAGCGGTCGTGGAACGCCCTCCTGGCGGGGTCGAATGCGTGGTCGGCGGCAGCGAACGCACTGTTCCCTTCGTGCCATCCACCCAGGCGCTCTTGCCCGGAGTCGAAGGCGCACGCGCTTCACCGCCCGGAGCCGGGCGCCGAACGCTGCCGACCACCCGCTGCACCGGCGCGCTCTCGCCGCCTTTCTCTTTCCACAGCTGGCGGTTGCTCTCATAGGGCGGTTCAGTCCCCGGAGCGCGCCCCTTCGTGCCCGGCGCTGCAGGCGACGGCGGCGGGGTGCGCACCTTGCCCGGAGACGCGACGCCGGAGTCGACCGGCCGACCTCCCTTGGTCGTCCCAGGCCGCGGCTGAATGAGGACGGTGGTGTCCCCGCCGCCGGACTTGCCGCCGGAGTTCTTGCTGCCGCTTCCTCCGGTCATCGTGGGCTTCTGGATCCCTGCCGCGCGATCGGTGGACCCGTAGCCCCTGGAGCGCTCGCCGCCGCCGGCCTTTGGCGGCTCACGCTGCTGCCAGCCCGGGGTCTCAGCGACCTTGGGAGGGGTACCGATATCGCGAATGAGACCGCGATCCTTGCCGCCCGAACCGGTTCCACCGAATGCGGGCCCCTTCGGTCCCTCGGGGACGAGAACCCGGGCGATGTCGGTCGGGAGTCTGCCCTTGCGGCCGACGAAATCGGTGATGTCGGGCAGATCCTGGCCGACGTTCTGCCGGTTACGCTGGTCGATCTTGTGGATCAGGTCTTCGGTGCGGTCGATCCTGTCTGGCCGGAAGTCGCGTGTGTCGGTCGTGACCAGGCCGCGGGGCGGCTCGGAAAGTCGCGATTCGTGCTGGAAGTCACGGCCGGTGCGCACATGCCCGCGGAAGTTGCGGTCGCGGAAACAGTGGACCGGCGCGAAGTTCCAATCCGAGTAGATGCCCCAGCCGCCCCCGGACCAACCGTAGACGCCATAGCGGAAGCCGTCGCCGTGCCAGGGGTTGTAGAACTGGCTGTAGTAGCCCATCGGCACCCAGCCCGCCCAGCCGCTGGTCCAGTTCCAGTAGACCCAGGCCGGAGAGTACACAGCGCCGGGCCGCCACGCCCAGCCGTAGCCGGGGAGACTGCACCAGCGACCATAGTGATACGGCACCGCACCCCAGGGCTCATAGGAGATCCAGGTGTAGCCCGAGGGCGTCCAGTCCCAACGGCCCTGCCAGTAGGGACGCCAGCCGGAAGAGACGTACGGACGCCAATATCGGACGCTCTCGTATTCGACCCAGTCGCCGGCCTCGTCAAGCGGCGCCGAGTCGTAGGCGAGGTGCGGCTCGACATAACGCGCGCTGCGCGACGTGGAGAGTGCCTGGTCGGCGAGTCCGGCGCTCCAGCGCTCGAGCGCGTCCAGGGAGTCGGCTGCGGCGAGTTCGAGGCGCGCCGAGCGGTCGCCCTGCGCAAGCATCGCCTCGCCCTCGCGCACCACCGACGAGCCACGGTCGGTCACGATCTCGGCATAGCCGCGGCGCGTGACGACGCGCGTCCAGCTCTCTCCGTTCTCTTCGACGCCCGCCTCGATCCGGTACTGGCCCGGCTCCTGAACATAGATTGTGGCGTTGGCGGTGACGACCTGCGGCAGCTCGTCGCCGAGCGCTTCGTCCGCTACCTCGAGCAGCAGCTCGCCGCCCTCCAGGCGCAGCACGGTGACGCGTTCCTCGCGATCGCCCGAGAAGGCCAGCCGTTCGAGAACGACGCCGGTATCGGCGTCGAGATGAAGACGGTTGTGATCGGCGAGCGTGATCTCGATCCGCGAGCGCTGCCCGACCCGCACCTGATCGCCGGTGAGGAGCGGCTGGCGGACCTCGAGCGCTCCGCTGACCCCTTCGCCGGCTGAGGCGACGGTCGCGCTGCCCTCCAGGGTACGGAGAAAAGAGTAGCTGGAGCGCTCGTCAGACAGCGGTGCGCCGTCCTGCAAGCCTTCAGCCCCCATGGCGGGCGCCGCAGGCGCGCCGCTTGTCGCTACCGAGGAAACGGCCGGCGAGGCGAGCAGCAGTGCCGCCGCCAGCGTCCAGGCAGTTCGTGTCGATCCGGTGAAATTCGTTGTTTCAGTGGTCATCTCTCTCCTCCGTGATGCGCTTCGGAGGAGGGTAAAGCAAAGTGCGGGCCACCCTCGCCTGGATGGCTCCCCGCCGGGCCAGCGGGCCCGTCGCGCCGTCCTGGGCGCGCGACAGCTCCAACCTCGCACTGCTAGACTGAAGCCAGTCCAATGTTGAAGAAACTGTTCGGCAAGACGGCTTCCGCTCCGCCGACCCACGAGCTGACGATCGAAGACCTGGTGGTTCTCGAGCGCTACGAGGAGGCGATCGAGCGTCTCGAAAAGAAGACGCAGGCCAATCCGAACGACCTGCACTCGCACTTGCGCCTGGCGGAGGTCTACGCCCAGGTCGGCAGGGGCGCCAAGGCGCTCGACGAGTTCCTCTACGTCGCCGACATGTACACCGACGACGGCTTCTACGACAAGGCGCTCGCCCAGCTCAGCAAGGTCGCCCGTCTCGCGCCTGCCGACGACACGGTGCGCGCCAAGATGAATCGCATCCAGCGTCTGAAGGATCTCGAGCACAGCCGCGTGCTGGCGATCGAGGGCCTGGTCGAGTCGCAACACGAGCAGGACCCGCTCGCCCGGACTTCGCCGGTCGAGGTCGAGCGCCTCTGGCAGGGGTTGGCCAGTACCTCGATCGTCGAGCGCCTGCCCGGCGATCAGTTGAAGCGCCTGTTCTCCGGCTGTGAGCTCTGGGCTGCCGACTCCGGCACCGAAATCGCGCCACGCGGCAGCCGTGACGAGTTCATGTTGATCCTGATCACCGGCGCCGCCGAAGCGGTCTTCACCGCGGCCGACGGGCAGCATTATCAGCTCAGGCAGTTCTCCCCCGGCGACATCCTGGGCGAGCGCTCGCTTCTCGAGCACAAGCCCTGGCCCGCCACCTATCGCGTGACCGAGCGCTCGAAATTCGTCAAGGTCGGCGCGCTCGGAATGGAACGCGCCCTGACCGGCAACCCCGATCCACGCGCCCTGATCGACGCCCTGCGCTCACAGCGCAGCGACCAAGCGGTCGCAGCGGCGGTGGAGAAGATCGGAGCCACGTCGATCGCATGACCCTGCGGCCGATCCTCCTTTTTCCGGATCCGATTCTGCGTCAGAAGACCGAAGAGGTCTCCGCGTTCGACGGCTCGCTCTCCGACCTGGTCCGGGACCTCACGGCGACCATGTATGCGGCTCCGGGAGTCGGCCTGGCGGCTCCCCAGATCGGTGACCTCCGCCGGGTCGCGGTGATCGATATCGACCCCGCGGGCCCCCGCTCCCAACTGCATGTCCTGGTCAATCCGCGGCTGCTGGAGAGGTCCGGCGCCGAGACGGAAATTGAAGGATGTCTCTCGATCCCCGGTTTCACCGAGCGCATCGAACGCCCGCTTGCGGTTCGCATCGCGGCAAATGGCGTATCGGGAGAGCCTTTCGAGATTGCCGCCGAGGGCTTCCTCGCCCGGGCGCTGTGCCACGAAATCGACCATTTGGAAGGTGTCCTGTTCATCGACCACCTGCGCGGCCTGCGGCGCCAGCTCGCCATGCGCAAGCTGGGTAAGCTCGGCTATGCGAAAGAGAGTCCGTCGGCGGCAGCGGGGCGATAAAGGAGCTGCGTGGAGCGCACAAGTGTGAAGTTTTTCAATACCCTCGGCCGCGAGCTCGAGCCGTTCGTACCGCTCGAGCCGGGCAAGGCCGGCATCTATACCTGCGGACCGACGGTCTACAACACGGTGCACATCGGCAACCTCCGGACTTTCCTGTTCGAGGACCTCCTCTGCAGATCGCTGCGCTTTCTCGGCTTCGAAGTCACGCAGATCATGAACCTCACCGACGTCGACGACAAGACGATCCGGGGTGCTGCGGAGAAGGGCCTCGAGCTCGATGTCTACACGGCGCCGTTCATCGCTTCCTTCGCAGCCGATCTCGCGACGCTGAACGTCGTGCCGGCGGCGGCCTATCCGCGAGCCACGCATCACATCGACGGCATGAAGGCGATCATCTCGCGCCTCCTGGATGCGGACTATGCCTACGAGAGCGACGGTTCGGTCTGGTTCCGGATCTCCGCCGACGCCGACTACGGCAAGCTCTCGGGCTTCAAGCTCGACCAGGCGCGGGTCGGAGAGCGGGTCGCCAACGACGAGTACGAGACCGAGGACGTGCGCGACTTCGTGCTGTGGAAGGGCGCCAAGGAGGGCGAGCCGTCGTGGCCGTCGCCCTGGGGACCCGGCCGGCCGGGCTGGCACATCGAGTGTTCCGCGATGAGCGCTGCCTACCTTGGCGAGACCTTCGACATTCACTGCGGCGGTGTCGACAACCTCTTCCCCCACCACGAGAACGAGATCGCCCAGAGCGAGTCGGCGAACGGCGTACCGTTCGTGCGTTACTGGCTGCACTCGGAGCACCTGGTCGTCGATGGGCAGAAGATGTCGAAGTCGCTCGGCAACTTCTACACCCTGAGCGATCTGCTCTCTCGCGGCATCTCGCCGCGTGCGCTGCGCTACCTGCTGATCTCGGTTCACTACCGGCAGAAGCTGAACTTCACCTTCGCCGGACTGGACGGGGCGCGCGCAGCATTGATCCGGATCGATGATTTCATCGACCGGGTGGGGCATGCCGCCGTCATTCAGGAAAAGGAACAAAAGCTTTCGGTAAAGGTAGAAGACTTTTTGGATGGATTCTCGGCGGGTCTCGCGGACGACTTGAACGTCTCTTCAGCGTTGGCGTGTTTGTTCGATTTCGTGCGTGATGTGAACGGGATGATCGATCGCCGGGAGTTGGGTATCGGCGATCCGGAGCGCGTGCTGGCGGCGTTGCGACAGGTGGATTCCGCGCTTGGAGTCATCTTCATGCCCTGGGGTACCCTGGCTGCATCGGGCAGCGATGGGGCGCCCTCGGACGCGGAAATCGACGCGGCGATCGCGGCTCGGGTCGCGGCGCGGGCGGCGCGCAATTTCGCCGAGTCGGACCGCATCCGCGACGAGCTCGCAGGCCGGGGAGTGGTGCTCGAAGACTCGCCTCAGGGGACGCGGTGGAAGCGACGCTAGCGGCACTTTTGGGGCGAGCGGCGAGCACGTGAGCCGAGGTCTCAAGGGTTTTGGCGATCTGCCGCACACCCACGCCCGCGGGGCGGCGGGGGAGGAGGCCGCGGAGGGCTTCCTGCGGCTCTCAGGCTACCGGATCGTCGCCCGGAACGTGCGCACAAAGGGCGGCGAGCTCGATATGGTGGCGCTTGACGGCGAGACGCTCTGTTTCATCGAGGTCAAGACCCGGGCGACGCAGGAGTTCGGCCGGGCGATCGAGTCGGTCGGTCCCCAGAAGCAACGTCGTCTGGCCAAGGCGGCCCTGCTTTTCCTGACCAGGAACCGTTCCCAACGCCCCTGCCGATTCGACGTGTTGGGTCTTGACCGCGCCCGCGACGGCAGCTGGAGCTTCACTCTGATCAAGAACGCCTTCGACGCGCCCGTGCTTCAGCCTTGACAGCCCGCGCGGCCGTTCGCTATCGTCCACAGGCCCGAGCGGGAATAGCTCAGTGGTAGAGCACAACCTTGCCAAGGTTGGGGTCGCGGGTTCAAGTCCCGTTTCCCGCTCCAATTTTTTGTCTCAAGGAGGCCGCTTTTGGGCGGCCTTCGCTTTTCGGGCGACGTAGCCAAGTGGTAAGGCAAGGGTCTGCAAAACCCTCATTCGCCGGTTCGACTCCGGCCGTCGCCTCCACAGTTTTCCCCCCGCCGACCCTAGCAGGATCCACAAAGTCGTCCTCAATGGATGACAGCCGTCGGCCTGCTTCGGAATCAGTCTCCGCCGCCATCTCCGCCGCCGTCGCCAGCATCGCCTCCGTCGGAGTCGTAGCTCTCGCTGGCACCGCCGCCGCCGAACTCGCCTCCACCATCCGGCAAGGACGAATCCTTCGAGTAAGTCTCGGCATCATGGAAGATCAGGATGCCGTCTGGCGACGTCGGACCCGTACCAGCGATCGGTTCCGCCACTTCCGACCTCCGTCGCCTCCTGCGGGCGCGCCGGTAGGCAATGACGTAGATGGAAAAGACGGCGATGAGCGCCGCCGCGAAGCCCAATTTGACGAATAGCTGGCTCATCCGAGAGGGAACCGTTTCACAATGCAGCGAAGTCTACGCGGAGTCCGGCCTTGGCCTTCGGCCACACCCCCCGCCCGCAGCGGCTGACGGCCGCTCCTACCCGGAGTAGAGTCGCGACTGAAGAGTTCGATCCCCTCCCCGCCGGAGTGGCGAAATGGCAGACGCAGGGGACTTAAAATCCCTCGCCGCGCAAGCGGCATCCCGGTTCGAGCCCGGGCTCCGGCACCAGCTACCGAATCTGACTCATCTCCGCCCGGATCGCGGCGATGAGCTCGTCGACGTCCGCTTCGCTCGTCGCCCAACTGGTCATCCAGCGCACTTCCACCGGGGAATGGTTCCAGAAGTAGAAGTGGAAGCGCTCCTGCAGGCGCTCGCTCGCGGCGCGCGGGAGGGTGGCGAAGACGGCGCTGGCTTCGACCTTCTGGGTGATCTCGACGCCGGCGATGGTGCGCACTCCCGCCGCGAGCCGCTGCGCCATGGCGTTGGCGTGGGTGGCGTTGGCGAGCCACAGATCGCCCTCGGCGAGGGCGAGGAACTGCGCCGCGAGGTAGCGCATCTTCGAGGCGAGCTGCA
>JBDSRU010000426.1:0-3042 GCA_039929145.1 Thermoanaerobaculia bacterium | reverse complement strand
GGGCGGAGAAACTCGATCGCCGGCGCGCGCTTGGCGATCACCGCTTCTCGACCGCGTGAAGCGAGATCCTTCGCCACGGCAGCGGACGACTCGAGCTCGGAGGCGAGCAGGCGATAGCGGTCCTGTGCCGCCTCGAGGTCGGCCACCCGCTTGCGGCCCGTGTCGACCGCCTGCGGGCGCTGTGCGACGGCGATCGCCGGCGTCGGCGTCGGCGGCGGGATGGGCAGAGTGCCAGGTGCCGCGGGAGTTTTCGCGGCGGCGGTGGCGCTTTTTGCGCTGGCTGCGCTCGCCGCGAGCGCAGTTTTCGCCTGGACCAGATCGAGTTCGGCCGCGCCCAGCGCCTCGCGAGCGCGGGCCAGCTCCGCGGCGTTGCGCTCGAGCTCGGCCTTCGCGTTCCCCGCTTCAGCGGTGAGTCGCGAGACTTCCGAACGTAGCGCCGCCACCTCTTTCTCGAGATCGAGGTCGGTGGCCCCGGCTAGCCCGGCCGCTTTGCGGTACCAGACGATCGCCTGGACGGCGTCGGCTTCGACGCCGCTTCCCGATTCGTAGCAATGAGCCAGGTTGCGTTGCGCCCGACGACTCCCCCCGTCCGCCGCCTTGCGGTACCAGATCGCGGCCTGGGTGAGATCCGGTTCGCCCCGGACGCCTTGCTCATAGATCTCCCCGACGTTGTTGGCGGCTTCCGCATCTCCGCCTTCCGCCTGCACCAGCCAGGCCTGCAGAGCGAAATCGTTCCGGGTCGGGTCGAGGGTGTACTCGCCGCCGCGCAGCCCGCACTCGTGTGCCGTCGAGCGCACCACCTGCCGGGGCGCGGCAAACTTGGCATGCCGGCCGAGGTTGCGCACCCGGGACGGGAGCAGGCAGTCGACGATGAACAAGTCTTCGGGGTGCCGCACCTCTTCCGAGGCGCTTTTCGCGCTGGCCGGTCCCGTCGCGACTTCAGGCGCGAAGAGCGACAACGCGAGACAGCTGAGAAAAGTGAAAGTCGGAATGCGCATCGGGACCTCCGGCTTCGCGGCGAACCGGCACATACGGCCCTGTAGAGGAGAAGGGAGGTGGGCCGGCTGCCGCTCGCGCGACTAAGGTATCGCGTTTCGGCCAGCAGCGAAATGTGAGCGGTCACCGAAGGCGCGCCGGCGTCGAGCAGGCGGGATCCAGGGGCTCCGGCGCCGGGAGTGCAGTGCATGTGACTGCGACGGCGAAAGCGGCGCCGCCTGCGGCTATGATCGAGCGCTCGCGATGCCGCTCCTCATCCACCAATCCGCGCCGCGCCAGGGCCAGCGCTTCAGCTTCTCCCGCTCGGTGATTCTGGGCCGTGGTCAGCAATGCGACCTGGTTCTGCCCGATGGCTCGGTGTCGAGGCGGCATGCTCAGATCTCGGTCGCCGACGGGCGCTGTTTTCTCGCCGACCTCGGCAGCGGCAACGGAACCTTTCTGAATGGAAATCCTCTCGAGGAACCGACAGCGCTGGTGAATGGTGACGAAGTGCGCGTCGGTTCGGCCGTTCTCGAGTTTCGCGAAGCCGACTCGCCGCGCCTCGAAGGAACGCGATCGCACGTCATCTCGATCCGGGAATCGGCCAGGCATTCCGGACCGGCGCCAGTGGTCATCGCCCTCGCCGAGCTGAATTCCCTCGGCCCTCCGGCCGACGAAGTCGAGCGCTTGCGCCGCAAGCTCGACTTCTTTCGTCAGGCAGGGGTCGTCCTGACGCACACCCTGAACGAACGCGAGCTCTTCGACGCCCTGCTGGAGAAGGCCATGGCGGTGTTGCCTCAGGCGGGGCGGGCCTTCATCCTCCGGCGCGACCCCGACAGCGGCGAGCTGACCTCGGTCGGAGCCCGGACCCGTAGCGGCGCGGTCGAGGAGATTCCCGCCAGCCGAACGCTCATCGACGCGGTCATTCGGCGCCGGGAGCCCCTGGCGTCGATCGACGTCGGATCCGAGGCCGGATTCGAATCGGCGAACTCCGTTCGCCAGCTCAACCTGCGCGCGGTCGCCTGCCTTCCACTTCTCGTCGAAGAGCGGCTGGTCGGCGTCCTGCAGGTCGACAACGCTGAAGAGCGCCGCGGATTCACCGCCGACGACCTCGACCTCCTGGCCGGTATCGCCGGCCCGATCGCGCTCGCGATGGAGCATGCCCGGCTGCACGAGAAGCTCGTCGCCCGCGACATCTTCGAGCACGATCTGGCGCTCGCCCGGCGCTTGCAACGGAGCTTCCTGCCGCAGACCCCGCCGGTCGTGCCGGGCTATCGCCTGGCGGTCGAGTATTCGCCTGCGGCTGAAGTGGGCGGCGACTTCTACGACTACTTCCCGCTCCCGAGCGGCCGGATCGGACTGGCGATCGGTGACGTCTCGGGCAAGGGGGTCTCCGGGGCGCTGCTGATGGCGCGACTCACCAGCGTGCTCCGCGCGGCGGCGGCGCGGAACGAACATCCCGCGTCGGTGCTCGAGGAGCTCAACGATCTGGTCTTCGCCGAGAATGACGAGGGCATGTTCGTCACCGCGAGTTTCGCGGTCCTCGATCCCGGCACCGGCTACCTTGAAATCGCCAACGCGGGACACCTGTTGCCGATCGTGCGCCACCGCGACGGGCGGGCAGGAGAGCTCCGCCTCAAGCCTGGAAGCGCGCTGGGAGTGAGCCGGCCGCTTCTCGCTCCCGCTGTCTCCTGGACAATATCGTCCGGAGACCTCCTGCTGTTCGCCACCGACGGACTCACCGAAGCGGCCAATGCCCTGCTGCAGCGCTTCGGCAACGAGCGCATCATCGACGTCATGCGCCGCCTCGCCAGTGAAGATCCCAGCCAGGCGATCCACAGTTTACTGGTCGAGGCGCGCGCCTTTGTCGGCGATCACGGCTTCGACGACGACCTGACCCTTTTCTGCCTGACGCGCGCCTGAGGGGCGCGCAGCCTTACCTCCGCGGCCTGGCGTCGCGGCTGAGGATCTCCGCCGCGAGCGCGACCCGCACCGGGTCGGCGACGGATCTGGAGGTGAGCGGCGGCGGACCTGCCGGTTCGCCGCGGCGATGCAGGAGGCGATCCG
>JBDSRU010000425.1:0-5592 GCA_039929145.1 Thermoanaerobaculia bacterium | reverse complement strand
CGCACTGTCGAGAACCACCGCGCCAATCTGCTCGGCAAGCTGGGGGCCGTGAGCCGGGTGGAGATCGTGCGCTACGCTGCGGCGCACAACCTCATCTAGTCTTCGAAAAGACCTGCTACGTCCGAAGAAGCGCTGAGCGGTCGAGACTCCGTGTCGAAGCCCACCATGCCGAAGTGCAGGGCGGTGGGCGTGCAGACGCCACGCTGGTCGTAGCGTTGGATTGAGTTCCTGGCAGGTCGCGGCAGCGCGCGCTTCGAGTTGATAGATTCGCCAGTCATGAGATCCCCGACTGCGACGAGGCGCCTGTTCACTCACACCATGTTGTTTCTGGCCGGAGCGTCGGTAGCGCAGGCAGCTGTGCTGGCGCCCGCTCCGACCGCGGCCTTTTTCGCCGCGCATCGCGCGAGCTTCGTTGCCAGACTTCCGGCCGGCGCCGTCGCCGTTGTCCGCACGGCGCCCGAGACTTCGGTCGAAACGACTCCCGATCCGTACCGGCAGAACTCCGACTTCTGGTACCTGACCGGCTTCTCCGAGCCGAACGCCGTCGCGGTCCTCCGGCCCTGGGCCGCGGAGGGAGAGCGCTACATTCTGTTCGTCGCGCCGCGCGATCCCGCCAAGGAGACCTGGACCGGATATCGCGCCGGTGTCGAAGGTGCGAAACGGGAGTTCGGAGCCGAAGCCGCCTATTCCGTGGAAGAGTTCGACAAGCAGTTTCCGGAGCTCCTGGTCGGTTCGACCTCGCTCGCCTATCTCGACGGTGGCGACGCGCCGTTCCGGGACCGCCTGCTCACCACCTGGAACGGGCCCAATGCGAACGCCACCGAGCCCCGGCCGGCGGCCGAAGCCGGACCGATCGTCCACGAGCTACGGCTGATCAAGGACGCGACCGAGGTCGCCCTCATCCGCCGTGCCGCGGAGCTTTCGGCCGAGGCGCACGTCGCGGCGCTGCGCGAGGTGAAGCCGGGTGGCTACGAATACGACATCAAGGCCGCGATGGTCTCGACCTGCCTCCACGGCGGCGCGGGCCGCATGGCGTACCCGCCGATCGTCGGATCTGGCCGTAACTCCGTGATCCTGCACTACGAGCCCGCCGACAAGCGCCTCGACGACGGCGGCATGATCGTCAATGACACCGCGTGCGAGTACGGCATGTACGCCGCTGACGTGACCCGGAGCTACCCGGTCTCGGGCAAGTTTTCTCCCGACCAGCGCGCGATCTACGAGATCGTCCTTGCGGCGCAGAAGGCCGCGATCGCCGCCGTCAAGCCCGGCATTCCGTATCGCACCATGAACGAGATCACCATCGGCGTCGTGGTCGACGGCCTGTTGCGCCTCGGAATTCTCACCGGCAATCGCGACGAGCTCATCGAGAGCGGCGCGCAGCGCAAGTTCTATCCCCACGGCGCCGGGCACTGGATCGGTCTCAACGTCCACGATCCCGGGAGCTACGGCTTCCCGGCGGGAGTTCCCTGGGAGGAGCGCTACCGCAAGGCGAACACGGTCCTGCGGCCCGGAATGATCTTCACTGTCGAGCCGGGCATCTACATCCCCGAGGGTTCGACCGAGGACAAGCGCTGGTGGAACATCGGCGTGCGCATCGAGGACGAGATTCTGGTCACCGAGGCCGGCGGGGAATGTCTCTCCTGCGCCGCACCGCGCGAAATCGCCGAGCTCGAGAAGGCCCTGGCGGCGAAGAGCGCCAGGCCTTGATCCCTTGCCTGCCGGTGGGGGGCTACTCGGCCACCACCAGCCAGTTGGCGGTGTCCCCGCTCTCGAATCCGCCGAGGAAGAGATCGCCGAGGCCTGCCCAGGTGGCGCAGCTGCCACCGGCGCTGTGAAGGCAGTCGATCCGTCCGAACCAGCCTGAGAGAACGTAGAGCTCGCCGGCCTGATCCTGACCGAAGCCGTAGGGTCCGAGTCCCGAAGTCGTGAGCTCGATGCTCGACGATGCCTGTGAAGAAGCTCCCAGCGATTGCGTCGGTCAGGGCATGGCCACCCGGTCACCGACTCTTCGCAGACCGCGCTGCTGTTCCTCGCAGCTCTTCGCACGTCGTTGATTCCGGGCCACTTGCGGGCTCATTCAGCGCTCAGGCGGCGCAAATTGCCTTGCGGCGCGCGCCACTCGATCATGGCGCCTCCTGAAAGGAGGGCGCATGATCGCCATGAATCGCACAGGTCTTGCCCAGCGCAGTCATCGAAGTGATTTCAGGGTTCGCAGGCAGCGCGACATTCCCGGCATTTCCATCGGAGGTCGCAAGATGCATTCTTTCGCTGCAGGTCTCGTCTTCGTGCAGACGCTTGCTGCGTTCGTCCTCGGATGCGGCGGTGGCGGCGGTTCGCCCACCGCTCCGCCGCCGCCGGCTCCGGTTTCGCCAATTGCCGGCCGCTACGATGTCGCGGTCGCCCTGGGCGTGAACAGCTGCGGCGCGGTCACCGTCCAGACCCAGCCGACTTCCGTCACGCATTCCGTGGGGGACAGCCGCTTTACCTTGGTCCACGGTGGCAATACTTTTTCCGCAACGCTCAACCCGGACTCGAGCTTCGTGACCGACCCCCTGCCGCTCGCCGGCGGGGACGGATCGACGCTCTCGGTGCGAATTGCGGGCCGGTTTCCGAATCTGGCGATCGAGGCGACGGTGACGGTCGATATCCGCGACCGGCCGGTGGCGCCGGCGACCTGCAGCTATGTCGTCGCCTGGACGGGCACGAAGACCGGTTGAGCTCGCGGCCGGAGGGCGCGGCTCAGATCGACCGGACGCCGTCGAGTCCCAGGCATTCGAGCACGCGATGGAGTCGCGGATCCCGGCGCCAGGCATCGAGACGGGGATCCACGGCCGCGAAGAGCAGATCGCGACCGGCATGGTCCTCACAGCTGCGCAACAGCAGGCGCAGGCCGTCCTCGTCCTCGCCGAGCTGAAGCTCGAGAAGCGCGAGATCGGAGGGCGGCAGATAGCTCTGGCGCGAAGAGGAGGCGAGGTACTCGACCGACCCTCGCCAGTAGTCGCGCAGGTTTCGCGCTTTGGGCGCCGACCGGTCGCTGCCGGCGAAGAAGGCCGCGAGATGCGCGTTCGCCTGGGCGAGCGCCGCGGCCTCGTCGCGCTCCTCGAGGTGCGAGTAGATGATTGTCAGGTGAGCGAGGGTATGGCGCGGATCGAGGAGCAGCGCTTCACGGCTCGCGGCAATCGCCTCCTCATAGCGCCGGGCGAGATAGTAGTACCAGCCGAGGTCGGCGCTCGCCGCCAGGCAAACCGGGTCGAGCTCGCGGGCGTGCCGCGCCGCGTCGATCGCGTCGTCGAACCGGCCACGCGCCGCGAGGAGCGCGGCGTAGCCGCTCCAGGCGGCGGCGAGACCCGGGTCCAGGCGCAAGGCGGCGCGATAGCCCGATTCGGCGGCATCCCAGTCGTAGCGCGCCTGAAGCGCCGCGTCGGCGCGCGCAAGCTGTGCGCTGGCAAGATCCGGCGCCAGCGCGACAGCCCAGCGCGCCGCTGTCTCCGCTTCGCGCAGCGACTGTGCCGATGGACTCTGCCGATGGCGTGCGAGGAGCGCCTGGGCGAGCTCGACCTGGGGCTCGGCGCCCTCGGGGGCGAGCTCGACCGCCTCGCGCAGGAGAGCGATCCCACGCTCGACATTGTCGATGCCCGGCCGGCGCGCCAGGTAGAGCCCGCGCCCGTAAACCGCCAGAGCGTCCGATGCGAGGGCCGGACGCGTTGCCGAAGGCTTGCCAAGCGGTATCGGGGTGCTCACTGACGGCGCCTCGGCTGGCGAGCTGTCCGCGAGAGGCAGCGTTGCGAGCACCAGAAGCGCCGCCACCGCGGCGAGCGTCGCGAAGGTGGCCAATAGTCTCGCCGGGCGCCGGGGAGGAGGCAGGGTCTCGGCGATCGAAGACGTGGGCGAGGGCGCCGGCGCGACGCTCGCAGAGAGTGTCGCAGGCTCGAGCAGTGGCGAGTCCGGGAGAGCGGTACCGACGAAGCGATAGCCCAGGCGCGGCAGGGTCTCGATCCAACGCGGCTGCGCGGCATCGTCGTGCAGTGCACGCCGCAGCTGGCAGATGCAGAAGTTGATGCTCTGGGCGTATTCGACGTGAACGTCGTCGCCCCACAGGAGCCGGCGTAGCTCCTCCCGGGTCACCAACTCGCCCTGACGACGGATCAGCAGCGTCAGGACGCGCGCCGGCTGAGGCTGGAGCTCGCTGCGCCCGCCGCGGAAGCGAAGCTCACCGGTCCCGGACCGGAACTCGAACTCGCCGAAGTGCCACCCGGCAGTCATAGCGTCATCCTAGCCGCTTCGCCGGCCGGTCGCGAGGTCTGGGAATCCGCCGTCTGTCGCTACAATGCGCGGGTCATGTGGCGCGGCGCCCGAGGCATCCGGTGACAGAAAAGCCTGATCGACCCGACTTCCCTGCGGAGCCGACCGACATCGGCGAATACCTCCGCGCCGGGGAGCCGGCGGATGAGCGCGCGAGCGCCGACCTCGAGAGCGGGCATCCACAACGCATCGGGCGCTACCGCATCCTCGAAGTGCTCGGCCAGGGCGGAATGGGCACCGTCTATCTCGCCGAGCAGACCGAACCGATCCGGCGTCAGGTCGCGATCAAGCTGATCCGCGCTTCGCGCGTTGATTCCGAGTTCACCCACCGCTTCGAGGCCGAGCGCCAGGCGCTCGCGCGCATGAGTCACCCGTGCATCGCCCAGGTCTACGAAGCCGGTGATACCGACAGCGGCCAGCCGTTCTTCGTCATGGAACACGTCCCGGGCGAGTCGATCACCGACTACTGCGATCGCGCCCGGCTGTCGCTCGACCAGCGGCTCGATCTGTTCGTCGCCGTCTGCCGCGGCATCCATCACGCCCACCAGAAGGGGATTCTGCACCGCGACATCAAGCCGCAGAACATCCTGGTGGCGACCGAGCAGGGACGCCCCGTACCCAAGATCATCGACTTTGGTGTCGCCAAGGCGCTCGACGCCAAGTCGGAGGGCGCTCCGGAGACGGTCTTCGGCGTCGTGGTCGGCACCCCTTCCTATTTGAGCCCCGAGTCGCTCGCAGCGTTCACCGCCAAGGAGGCCGCCGACCCCGACACGCGCTCCGACGTCTACGCGCTCGGCGTCCTGCTGTTCGAAATCCTGGTGGGCGAGCGGCCCTTCGGGCGCTCGGGCGAGAGCGTTCTGCAGATCCTGAAACAGGTCTCGGAAGAGGACGTGCCGTCGCCGAGCGCGCGTTGGCGGTCCCTCGGGGCCCGCGGCCGCGACGGACGCGCCGCGTTGCGCGCGACGAACGCCGCGACGGTGGCCCGGCTGCTGCGCGGCGATCTCGACTGGATCACCCTGCGGGCGACCGCGAGGCAGCGCGAAATGCGCTACGACTCGGCCGCCGAGCTCGCCAACGACATCGAACGCCATCGCCGCTTCGAGCCGGTGCACGCCGGTCCGCCGAGCCGTCTCTACGTGCTCGGCAAGTTCGCTCGCCGTTATCGCGCCGCGGTCGTCGCCACTCTGGTGGTGATTCTCGCGCTGGCGGCCGGCGTGGCGGCGCGCACGATCGAGGCGCGGCGGGCCAACCGCGAGGCGGCGATGGCGCGCCAGGCACAGACCGAGA
>JBDSRU010000424.1:0-3265 GCA_039929145.1 Thermoanaerobaculia bacterium | reverse complement strand
CCTGCCGGTGCTGACCAGCTCGCCCGCGAGCTGGGCCGAGCTGCTGCAGCGTGCAGCTTCGCGGCGGCCCCTGGCGGTCGTGGGAGTCGCTCCGGAGCTCACGCCGCTCGATCGCCGAAAGCTGGTTGAACGGCTGGGAGAGGTCCACTTCGAGGCCGTCCACCACTCGTTGACCGAGGAAGGAGCGGGCCGGCGGCTGGAGCGCGATTTCTCGGCCGCGGTCGCCCGCGCCGGTCTGCCACCGTTCGTGGAGCGGCCGCTGGCCGAGCTTCCGCCGCGCCTGGCGCGCAACAGGACGCTGGCGACTCTGCTCGCCGAGTGCGGCGAGCTCTGGCTGAGGGTTGGCCGGAGCGAGGCCGAGGGTGCGGCGCTCCTGGCCGCGGCGCGCCATCTCGAAAGCGCGGCAGTCGCCGGGCTCGACCTTGCAGCGCTCTCTCGCGAAGGCAATCTCGCCCATCTCGGCTTCCTGTCGCCGCTCGCGCTGTCGGTGATCGACAGCGCTGCCGGCTCCGCCGGCCGGGCGCCCGGAGGGCCTTCAGCGCTGCTCGCCGAGCTGCGCGCGGAATTCATCGGCGAGGTCTCCGGCTCATGAATGCCGCGGCCGGCGGGCTGGGCATCTACATCCATGTCCCCTTCTGCCGGACGAAATGCCGCTACTGCGATTTCTACCGCGTGGGCGAGAATCGGCTGAAGATCGACCTTTTCCTGGCCGCGCTGCACCGCGAGATCGACGGCTGGACGGCGCTGCACGAGCGGCCGGTGGCGACCGTTTTCTTCGGCGGCGGCACGCCTTCGTTGCTGTCGGGCGAAGAGATCGGCCAGATCCTTGGCCACCTGGGCGAGCGCTTCGTCGTGGCCGAAGACGCCGAAGTCACGGCGGAGGCGAATCCCTCCGATCTCGACCCGGAGCGGCTCGCGGCGCTGCTCGCCGCCGGCGTCAACCGGCTGTCGATCGGAGTGCAGTCGTTCTCGGACCGCGAGCTCTCCCTGGTCGGTCGCCGTCACGACGCGGCACGCGCCGAGCGGGTCGTGCTCGAGGCGCGCCAAGCCGGCTTCGAGAATCTCTCGATCGACCTCATGCTGGCGATACCTGGCCAGACCGAGGCCGGCTTCCGGCGCTCGCTCGAGCGCGCCATCGCGCTCGGCACCGATCACCTGAGTCTCTATCTGCTCGAGGTGCACGAGGATTCGGAGATGGACTTCCTGCGCCGCGAACGCCCGCGCCTCTTCCCGGGCGAAGAGGCCGAGCGCCGGCGCTATCTCCTCATGCACGACTTTCTGGTCGCCGCCGGATTCGAGCACTACGAGATCTCCAACTTCGCGCGCCCGGGAAAGCGGGGTCGCCACAACCTGCGCTACTGGCAGCTCGAGCCCTGGCTCGGCCTGGGGCCCGCCGCGCATTCGTTCGTGGACGGCAGACGGTTCCAGCATCCGGCCGACCTCGGCGCCTGGCTCGGCGATCCGCTGGGCGTGCTGGCGCTCGACCATGACGCCGCACAGGAGCGCGCGATGCTCGGCTTGCGGCTGGAGGAAGGCATAGGCATCGAGACGCTACGCGCCGCGTCGGGAGCCTCGGCCGAGGAGCTCGCCGTCCGCCTGCGACGCCTGGAGCGTTTCGTCGTCGAAACCGCGGGCAGAATCCGCTTGACCACCGAGGGCCGGGTGGTCTCGAATCCTGTTCTCACGGAGCTTTTCTTTTGAGGTGGGCTTGATGGCGACTGGACTCGAAGCGGTGCGCCCGATCGAAATGGCGGAGATCCTGGCGGCGCGCGACCGCATCGCCGGCACCGCCGTGCGGACGCCGCTCGTCCGGCTCGAGCTGGGTCCGGGCTTCCCCGACATCCGCCTCAAGCTCGAGAACCTGCAGCCGATCAATGCCTACAAGCTGCGCGGCGCCGCCAACGCGGTGGCGAAACTCTCGCCTGCGGAGCGCCAACGCGGTGTCTGGACGATCAGCGCCGGGAATGCGGGGCAAGGAGTCGCCTACTCAGCCCGCCGCGCCGGGGTGCCGTGCACGGTGGTGGTGATCGAGTCGGCGCCACTGGCGAAGATAGAGCGCATGCGCGCGCTCGGAGCGCGCCTTGTCCCGGTTTCCTACGACGCCGCCTGGCGAGCGCTCGAGGAGCGCTGCTATCCCGGGGTGGAAGGCACCTTCGTGCACCCCTTCGACGATCACGACTTCATCGCCGGTCATGCGACGATCGGGCTGGAGATTTTCGAAGATGCGCCCGAAACCGTCGCGGTCGTTGCGAGCGTCGGCGGCGGCGGGCTCCTCACCGGAGTCGGCAGCGCCATGCAGGCGCTGTCTCCGCGGGTGGCGATCTGGGCGGCCGAACCGGAGAGCGCCGCGCCGCTTGCACTCTCTCTGGCAGAGGGCTCGCCGCAGCGCTTCGAGGCCTGGAAGCCTTCTTTCGTGGACGGCGCTGGCGGCCAGAGCGTGTTTCCGCGCATGTGGGAGCGGATGCGGCCGCTCGTCGCCGGCAGCATCGTCGTGAGTCTGGCGGATACGCGGGCGGCGATGCGCCTGCTGGCCGAGAAGACGCGGGTCATCGCGGAGGGCGCCGGCGCGCTGGCGGTGGCTGCGGCCCTCACCGGCAAGGCCGGCGCCGGACCGATCGTCGCCATCGTCTCCGGCGGCAACATCGATCTCGCGAAGTTCTGCGAGCTCATCTCTTCCGCCGACTGAACGTCGGCGCTGCTCTCGCGGGAAGCCGCAACCGCCCAGGGCGGAGTCACCTGCGCCGCGGATTGCTCTTGGGTCTCCGGCGGCGCGACGCTCGGCGTCAGCCGGGGAGGCGGGCGACGAGGTCGATCTCGACCACGCCGCCTTTGGGCAGGGCGGCCGCCTGCACCGTCGATCGCGCCGGCCGGTGGTCGCCGAAGACGCGGGCGTAGATCCGGTTGAGAACCGGAAAATCGGCCATGTCGGTGAGGTAGACGGTCGCCTTGACGACGTCGGAGAAGCTCGCGCCGGCGCTCTCGAGGACCTGGCCGAGGTTGGCGAAGACCTGCTCCGCCTGGCCCTCGAAGCCGCCGGAGGCGAGGGCGCCGGTCGCCGGATCGAGGCCGGTCTGGCCGGAGGTATAGAGCATTCCGGCGACGGAAACCGCCTGGCTGTATGGGCCGATCGCCTCAGGGGCGGCCGCCGTGTGATAGCTCCGGATGTTTTCGCGATTCATTTCTCGCCGCTCTCCACGACTCCGATGTAGGGCAGGTTGCGATAACGCTCGTTGAAGTCGAGCCCATATCCGACGACGAATTCGCG
>JBDSRU010000423.1:0-3332 GCA_039929145.1 Thermoanaerobaculia bacterium | reverse complement strand
GCCGAGCACGACGGCGCCCAGCAGAGCACTCCCTTTACCAGCAAGCTTTTTCCTGAATCCAGTCATCGAACTCTCCCTCTTCTCGCCGTCGCGCCGCAGGAGGAATCTCGATTTCGGGAGCGATCTCCTGAAACCGGGAGGTTCCGGCCTGCCACGGCGCCTCATCCCAGAGCGTTTCACGGAACGTGCCATGGACACTTGCGACAAGACTCACTCGGCGCGCGAGAGGTCAACTTTCCTCGCCGTTTCTCGTAATATTCCCGAAGAGACCAAGCGAGGAGCGCGCGATGAGCGGAGTGCGGGTGCTGGTGGGGACGAAGAAAGGCGCTTTCGTGCTGACCGCCGACGGCAAGCGCGCCAAGTGGGACGTCGCCGGTCCCTTCTTCGGCGGCTGGGAGATCTACCATCTCAAGGGATCGCCGGTCGATCCGAACCGTCTCTATGCGTCGCAGTCGAGCGGCTGGTTCGGGCAGATGATCCAGCGTTCCGACGACGGTGGCCGCACCTGGGCAGCGGTGGACAACAAGTTCACGTATGACGGCCTTCCCGGCACCCACCTCTGGTACGACGGCACCCAGCACCCCTGGGAGTTCAAGCGTGTCTGGCATCTCGAGCCCGCGCTCGACGACCCGGACACGGTCTATGCCGGAGTCGAGGACGCCGCGATCTTCCGCACGACCGACGGCGGCAGGAGCTGGCACGAGCTCGGAGGGCTTCGCAGCCACGAGTCCGGAGCACGCTGGCAGCCCGGAGCCGGCGGAATGGGACTGCACACCATCCTTCTCGACCGGCAGAATCCCGGCCGGATCCACATCGCCATCTCCGCTGCCGGCGTCTTCCGCAGCGACGACTCCGGTGCTACCTGGCGGCCGACAAATCGCGGCCTCAGATCGGAGTTCATGCCCGACCCGACGGCCGAAGTCGGACATTGCGTGCATCGCATCGCGATGCATCCGACGCGGCCGCAGACGCTCTTCATGCAGAAACACTGGGACGTCATGCGTAGCGACGATGCCGGCGACTCCTGGCACGAAGTCAGCGGCAATCTGCCGAGCGATTTCGGTTTTCCGATCGACGTGCACGCCCACGAGCCGGAGACGATCTACGTCGTGCCGATCGAGAGCGACTCGCTGCACTATCCGCCAGAGGGCAAGCTCCGGGTCTTCCGCAGCAGGAGCGGCGGCAACGAGTGGGAGGCGCTCACCCGCGGCCTGCCGCAGAAGGACTGTTACGTCAACGTCCTGCGCGAAGCGATGGCGGTCGACCAGCTCGCGAGCTGCGGCATCTATTTCGGGACGACCGGGGGACAGGTCTACGCCTCGGCCGATTCGGGCGACAACTGGACGGTGATCGCCCGCGACCTGCCGGCGGTGCTCTCGGTCGAGGTCCAGACCCTGGCGTGAGCGCGGTCCCGCGGCAGGTGCGCGTCGTCATTCCGGCACATCTGCGTACCCTGGCGCAGGTCGGCGGTGAGGTCGTGCTCGCGGTCGCCGAGCCGGTCACCGTCGAGTCGGTGCTCGATGCGCTCGAGGCGCTGCATCCCGTGCTCCGCGGCACCATCCGCGATCACGTCACGCGGCGGCGCCGCCCCTTCCTGCGCTTCTTCGCCTGCATGGAAGATCTTTCCAACGACCCGACGGACAGGCCGCTCCCGGCGGCGATCGCGAGCGGCAGCGAGGCGCTCCTCGTCGTCGGCGCCATCGCCGGGGGCTAGCGCTCGCGCTCCTCGAGCCCGGCGCGGAAGACGAACTTCTGCAGGACTACCGCGACGAGCGCAAGGCTCACCGCAAGTCCGACCAGCGAACCGACCCGGTAGAGACCGCCGAGTCGCCAGGTGTCGTGCAGGAAAGCCTTCACCACGGTGACCGCGAGCAGCGCGATGGCGCAGATCCGCACCGACTTCCGCCGTCCGGCGAGCCCGGCGACGAGCAGCGCAATCGCGAACAAGGCCCAGCCGATCGTGTAGGCGAGATCCTCCGGCAGCCCCGCGCGTCCGCCGAGGAATCCGAAAGTGAGCGTTTCACCGCTCGAAAAGTAATCGGCGATCTCGATGTTCAGCAAAAGGAAGAGGAGAATCGTGCCACCCGTCGCGAGACTGGGCGTGGCCTGGAACGGTGACCCCTCGAGTCGCGCCTCACGCAGCCACCAGGCGGCTGCGAACATGGCGAGCGCCGCGACCACGTAGGCATAGAGGTACCAGTTGAGAACCGGCGTCGCCGCGCGCGGATGGTAGGTCAACACCGCGGGGTTCACCGCCAGGCGGACGAAGGCGGCGATCTCGAGCGCGAAGCTCCACACCACGAGCCCCGGGTGTGGCACGCGGCGATGGAGCCACGCGAGCGCCACTCCGAGCAGCGCCCAGCCGAGAGTGATCCACTGCTTTTCGAGCTGCATCGGAATGGCGACGGTGACGAAGGCGAGCATGGCGCCGGCGACGAGCGCCAGGCGGTAGGTCGCGTCACCCTGCCGGTCGTCGCGCAACGCGGCAAGAGTCGTCCGCCGGGCGAGCCGGCGCAGTAGAGGCAGAAGCAGCAGCGCCTGCGCCACCGGCAGAAGACCGATGACGGAGGACAACCCGGCGTGCAGCATCGCCGCGCGGGCGACGACGAAGAGACCCGCTCCGGCCAGGACGACCGCGAGCAGCGTGCGGTTCGCCCGCCGCGAGGCGAGGTCGACCCGCAGGCCGGAGGCGAGGAAGACCGTCCAGACGAGCGCGGCGAACAGAACGACTTGCCACCATGGCGTGGGAGCGGCTGCCGACTGGAATCCTCCGGGCGACGCGCCGAGCGCTGCGGCAGCGCCGACCGCGGGAACGACCGCGAGCAGCACGAGATTTTCCCAGGCGCGCCGCGCGGCGAGACGGAACTCGGCCACCAGCAGGGCAAGGGTTCCCGCCAGCAGCCAGTGGAAAGCCGGAGCGCCGGGCAACACGGTGGCGAGAAGCGCAACAGCCTGGGCTCCGAAGAGACCGACCGCCGCCGCCACCGCGAACCTCTCCGCCTCCTCGTCGCCGAGCGCGAAGCGCGGGGTGAAGGCGAGCGCACCGAGCCCGAGCGCGGCGACGCCGATCGTGGAAGCGAGAGCGACGAGCGGCCAGGGAGCGCCGATCGCCGCGCTCAGCCAGACGGCCAGCACAACCTGAGACGCGGCCAGCGCCGCGACCAGGAGCCCTGCGCGTGATGCCGCAAGCGCCGCGAGCGCCACCGCGACATCGAGCAGCAGCAACACGCCGAGCATCGGCCAGGGCTCCACGGAGAGCGCAGCCCGGCCGGTGGCAAAGAGCAGGAAGCCGTGTCCTGCAAGCGCGAACCAGAAGGCCTGTATGGGGAGTC
>JBDSRU010000422.1:0-3612 GCA_039929145.1 Thermoanaerobaculia bacterium | reverse complement strand
CCGATCAGACCCCAGCCCAGGAGAATGGCGAGCTCGGGCACCTGGGAGGCGAGCGTCGCGCCCTCGAGCATCACGGCGCGCAGGGCGTCGTTGAGCGCAGTGAGCGGCAACGCCTGGATGAAAGGCTGCAGCGCGGCGGGAAAGCGCTCGTTGGAGAAGAAGACGCCGGAAAAAATCCACATCGGGAACATCACGAAATTCATCAGTCCCGAGACCCCTTCGATCGTCCGTGGCCGGGAAGCGACGAGGAGACCCAGACCGACGAACGAAAGCGCTCCCAACAAGGCGACCACGGCGATCGAGGTCATCGGCCCGCGCATCGGAACATCGAGCACCAGGACGGCGAAGCCGAGCAGGATGCCGACCTCGAGGCCGAGAAATACCAGGCGCGCCAGGATCTGTGCCGCGAGCAGGTGCCAGCGTCGCATCGGTGAAGCGATGAAGAGCTTGAGGAGTTTCCCGGCCCGCTGTTGCACGAGCGAGAAACCGATCGCCCACATGCCGGTGCCCATGAGATTCATCCCCAGGAGCCCGGGAACCAGGAAATCGATGTAGCGCGCGCCGCGCTCGGTCATCTCGAGCACCTGGGGCGTGAACTGGTCGCTCCGGCCGGCGGCCTGTTCGAGTGCCTGGTCCACCTCGAGGCGGGCGAGCCGGCTGTCGGGGCGGGTCGGATCGAACCAGTAGGTAGGCGGCTCGGTGCCCAGGACTACCAGTGTCAGCCGGCCGGTGGCGAGCGCGTGCTCCGCCTCGGAGCGCGTCAAAACCTGCGGCGCGAGCGTCTTGGCCTCGGCGAGCGCGGCGAGACGAGCCTCGGCGACCGGACTCTCCTCGATACCCACCGGCAGCGGATCGGGTGGGCGGTTGCGGAAGGCGACCCCCAGGGCAATCGCCAGCAGGACCGGAAAGAGGAAGACCCAGAAGATCGCTTCGGGCTCGCGCAGGAACTCGCGCAGCCGCGCGAACGTCAACTGCACGAGCGGTGAGGCGAGCGGACCGCGGGCGCGCCAGGTGCTCACGTGCTCTTTGCCTCCCCCTGCGGACTCGTCGCGGAGATCGCGCCGCCCTCGAGAGTTCGACCGGTGAGAGCGATGAACAGGTCCTCGAGGGTCGCGTGATGGGTCGCGAGGCGGCGCGCTTCGATGCCGGCCTCGGCGAGCCGGGCGAGGAGCGGCGGCACGACCCGGTGCACTTCGCGCACCGTCAGGCGCGCGGTCGTGCCGTCACGGCGGATCGCCTCGACGGTCGGCAGGCCGGCGAGAAGCTCGGCGGGAAGCTCCGCGTCGGTCTCGATCTCGATGACGTGCTCGGCGCCGAGCGAGGCGACGAGCGCCCCGGGCGCACCTTCCGCCAGGATCCTGCCGCGATCGATGATCGCCACCCGGTCACACAGCCGCGCCGCCTCTTCCATGTAGTGGGTCGTGAGGAGGACCGTCCGGCCGCGCGACTTCAATCCCTCGACGATCTCCCAGATCTGGCGCCGCGAAACCGGATCCAGTCCGGTGGTCGGTTCGTCGAGGAAGAGGATCTCCGGATCGCCCACCAGCGCGCAGGCGAGCGACAGACGCTGTTTCTGGCCGCCGGAGAGCTCGCGCACGAACGCCTGCCCCTTTTCCTCCAGGCCAACGAGAGCGAGCGCCGCCTGCGGATCGAGTCCCTGGCGGTAGAAGCTGCGGAAGAGCTCGGCGAGCTCTCGCACCCGAAGCTTCTCGGGGAAGCGCGTCTCCTGGAGCTGCACGCCGAGCCGGGAGCGCAGGGCTTGGCCGTCTCCATGCCAGCGCTTGCCCAGCACCTCCAGCGTGCCGCCGTCCGGCGAGAGCAAACCTTCGAAAAGCTCGACGGTGGTGGTCTTTCCGGCGCCGTTCGGGCCCAGGAGGCCAAAGCACTCGCCCGCCGTGACCGTGAGATCGAGTCCGTCGACCGCCGTGAGCTCGCCGTAGCGCTTGACCAGGCCGCGACAGGCGAGGGCCGGGGCCAGAGGCGCGCCGGGGCTCGGGCCCATGGCCGGAGGGGTCGAGGTCGCCACGGCCCGCACTCTACCCGACCCCGGCCGGAGTGGCGCCAACTGATAGGCTCACGGACCCGGCGGCGCCGCCTTCCAGCCTTCGCCGCCGGTCCCAAACCTATGCCTCCGGCCTCCCACATCCGCAATTTCTCGATCATCGCGCACATCGACCACGGCAAATCGACGCTCGCCGACCGCATTCTCGAGCGCACCGGCGCGGTGACCCAGCGCGAGATGCACGCCCAGCTCCTCGACGACATGGATCTCGAACGTGAGCGCGGCATCACCATCAAGGCGCGCGCCGTGCGACTCGACTACAAGGCCAGGAGCGGCGAGACCTACGTCTTCAATCTCATCGACACTCCCGGGCACGTCGATTTCTCCTACGAGGTGTCGCGCTCGCTCGCCGCCTGTGAGGGTGCGCTCCTCATCGTCGATGCGGCGCAGGGGGTCGAGGCGCAGACTCTCGCCAACGCCTACCTCGCGGTCAACGGCGGTCTCGAGCTCCTGCCGGTGATCAACAAGATCGATCTGCCGTCGGCCGACATCGATCGCGCGAAGGAGCAGATCGAGCAGGTCATCGGCATCGACGCCTCGAATGCGGTGCTGACCTCGGCGAAGACCGGCATCGGCATCGACGAGCTCCTCGAGCGCATCGTCACCGACGTGCCGCCGCCGACGGGCAATCCGGAGGCACCGCTCAAGGCGCTGCTGTTCGACTCCTGGTACGACACCTTTCGCGGCGTCGCCTGCTTCATCCGCGTCATCGACGGCACGTTGAAGCGTGGCGACAAGATCAAATTCGTCGCCGCCGGGCGGATCTACACCGTCGAGGAGCTCGGCACCTACCATCCGAAGCCGCGCGAGGTGCAGGAGCTCTCGGTGGGCGAGGTCGGCTACGTCTACGCCAACATCCGCGATCTGATCCAGGCGAAGATCGGCGACACCGTCACCCACCCCGACCGGCCGACGCTCGACCCCTGCCCGGGCTTCATGGAAGTGAAGCCGATGGTGTTCGCCGGACTTTTCCCGGTGGTCTCCGAAGACTATGAGGACCTACGCGACGCGGTCGACAAGCTCCGCCTGAATGACGCCTCATTCTCGTTCGAGCCCGAGAGCTCGACGGCCCTGGGCTTCGGCTTCCGCTGCGGCTTCCTCGGACTGCTGCACATGGAGATCATCCAGGAGCGCCTCGAGCGCGAGTTCAATCTCGCACTCATCACGACGGCGCCGGGCGTGCGCTACCGGGTCAACATCTCGAACGGCACCCAGGTGGAGATCTCCAGTCCGGCGCAGCTGCCGGACCTCTCGCGCGTCGACTCGATCGAGGAGCCCTACATCAAGGCCACAATGGTGACCCGCGACGAGTACGTGGGCGGGATCCTGGCGCTGTCGCAGGACCGGCGCGGCATCCAGCGGAGCCTGCAGTACCTCTCCTCGGACCGGGTGCTGATCGAGTACGACTTCCCGCTCGCCGAGGTGATCCACGACTTCTACGACAAGCTGAAGTCGGTCTCGCGCGGCTACGCTTCATTCGACTACGAGCTCGCCGACTATCGCGAGGGCGACGTGGTGAAACTGGACGTCCTGATCAACACCGAGCCGGT
>JBDSRU010000421.1:0-9989 GCA_039929145.1 Thermoanaerobaculia bacterium | reverse complement strand
GGTTCGCGCGACGCCACCTGCGCCCAGGTTAAAGAGGCGCGGGCGCTCGATCCGCGGGTGAAGCTGGTGCGGCTGCGGCGGAATTTCGGCAAGGCGGCAGCGCTCACCGCTGGCTTCGACGTCGCCTCGGGCCACTTGATCGTCACCCTCGACGGCGATCTCCAGGACGACCCCGAGGAGATTCCGCGCATGATCGAGACCCTCGAGAAGGGCGGCTTCGATCTCGTCTCGGGATGGAAGCACGAGCGCAAGGATCCGCTGTCGAAGACGCTGCCTTCGCTGCTTTTCAACTGGGCGACGCGCAAGGTCGCGCAGGTCGATCTCCACGACTTCAACTGCGGTTTCAAGGTCTACCGGCGCGAAGTGCTCGAAGAGGTCCCGATCTACGGCGAGCTCCATCGCTACATTCCCGTGCTCGCGAGCCGCCGGGGCTACGCAGTGGGCGAGCTCGCCGTGCGCCATCACCCGCGCCGCCACGGAGTCAGCAAATACGGCTGGGACCGCTTCTACAAGGGGCTGCTCGATCTGCTCACGGTCCTTTTCATCACCAAGTACACGCGGCGCCCGTTGCATCTTTTCGGAGCGATGGGCCTTGTGGGATTGGGCCTGGGCCTGCTGATCAATCTCTACCTGGCGGTGCGCTGGTTCATGGGCGAGTCGCTGTCGAACCGGCCGCTTCTGCTCCTCGGCTCGCTGCTCATGCTGATCGGGCTGCAGGTCCTGATGACCGGTCTCCTGGCGGAGATGATGACCCACCGGACCTTCCGGCGGTCCGACAGCTATTCGGTAAAGGAACTGCTCGATTAGCGCGCTCGGCATTCTCTTTCTGACGCAGACCTATCCCCGACAGGCGCACGACAGCGCCGGACCGTTCATTCGCGATCTCGCCCGCGCCCTGGTGCGCGGCGGCGACCGCGTGCGTGTTCTCGCGCCTCACGCTTCCGGTCTCGCCGCTGGCTGGAGCGAGGACGGGGTCGAAGTGCGCACCTTCCGCTATGCACCGGAGCGCTGGGAAGTGCTGGGCTACGGACGCTCCCTGCATGCCGACGAACGCATGGCAGGCGGCGCCGCCCTGGCCGCGCCGCTCTATCTCATGGGCGCCCGGCGGGCAGTACGCCGAGCTTTGGGGGAGGGCGGCTGGGACGTGGTCCAGGCGCACTGGGTGGTGCCGAACCTTTTCGCGGCGGCTTTCTGCGGCGGTCGCGTGCCGCTGCTCGTGGGGCTTCACGGCAGCGACGTATTCATGGCCGAAAAGGCGTGGGTGCGCCCGTTCGTGCGCCGGGCCCTGGCGCGGGTCGACGGACTCACCAGCTGCTCGCCCGAGCTCGCGGAGCGGGTGCAACGGATCGGTTTTCCCGCCGAACGATCGCACGTCATCCCTTACGGCGTGGACAGCGAGCTCTTTTCACCCGACGTGGCCCGCCGCGGCGTCTGGCGTGAACGACTCGGTATTCCACCCGCGGCGCCGATGCTGCTCGGGGTCGGCAGGATGGCGACGAAGAAGGGCTTTCATCTCCTGATCGAAGCGCTGCCGGCGCTCTTCGCGGCGCTCCCCGAGGCCCACCTCGTGCTCGCCGGTGGTGGCGATCGACTCGAGGAGTTCAGGCAGCGATCGGAGGAGTTCGCGGGCCGGATCCACTTTCCCGGCGCGGTCCTGCACGACACCTTGCCTGACCTCTACCGCGCCGCGGATCTCTTCGTGCTCCCCGCGGTGCACGACAGCAAGGGCAACGTCGACGGACTGCCCAACGTCATTCTCGAAGCGATGGCGAGCGGGTTGGCGGTCGTGGGCTCGCGGGTTTCCGGTCTGCCGACTGCGATCGGCGACGGCGTGAACGGCTGGCTGGCGGAGGAGGGCTCCGTGCCGGACCTCGTCCGGATCCTGCCGCAGGCCTTCGCCGACCGCGACCGCCTGGCGAGCTTCGGCGCGGCCTCGCGGGAGAGAGCGCGGCGCGAGTTCTCGTGGGAGAGCGTCGCGGCGCGGTATCGCGCCGCCTATGTCGCCGCCGGCGAGCGCCGCGGGAGAAGCGCGGTCGCCTGAGTCACGAGGGGAAGAGCGGTTGGTGGGCTACGGGTGAAGAATGATCTCGACCGGCTTGCCGGCCCGCAGCACCGAAAGCTGGATCGAGATGCCGGGTGAACTGTCGATCATCGCCTGGAGTGCCGTGGGCTGTACGAGCGGGCGCCCGCCGGCGCGCAGGACGAGATCGTCGACCAGCAGTCCGGCGCCCGCAGCCAGCCCTCCCGGCGTGACCTCTTCCACCAGCAGCCCGCGAATGCCCAGTGGGGGATAGTCGACCGCTTGCAGGCGGGCCCCGAGCTGCGGCCGTTTCGCCGGCACTGGCCGGGACGTCGCGGGCTTCTGGGTCTGTCCGCGCTTGCCGTTGTCCTTGGAGTTGGCGGCGCCGGCACGCTGCGCTTCGAGGCGCACGATCGCGGCGGCCGACTCGGTCGCCGCCGGGTCGATCGCCACGGCACGGCGGAACGAGGTCTCGGCTTCGGGGTAGCGTCGCTGCGCAAGGTAGACCGTCCCGAGATTGTGCGCGATGTCGGCGCGCTGCGGCTCGACCGCAGCGGCTTTCTCCAGGCTCAGGGCCGCCTCGGGCAGCCGCCCGGATGCCTGTTGCGCGAGTCCCAGCAGCGCCCATGCGCTGCCGTCCTCGGGACGCAGACGCGCTGCCGCTTCCGCCCCGGTGATGGCGCGCCCGTAGTTCTTGCCCGCGAGCGACGACTGTGCGAGCTCCATCGCCGCCCGGAAGCCCGCGCCCTGGCTGTTCGCCGGGTCGAGCTCGATCGCCTTGCCGAGACTGGTCGCCATGCCCTCGAGATTCCCCAGTCCGCGCTGGGCAAGCGCGAACTCGAGCCAGAGAACGGCCGAGTCCGGGTGCGCCTGGGTCGCTTCGAGCAGCACCGCCACCGCATCGATGAAGCGCTGTGCAGCGCTGAAGGCACGGCCGAGCTCGAGGGCGATCTCGGCGTCCTGGCGGTCGAGCTCATGCGCGGTGCGCAGCGCATCGAGACCGGGACCGGCGAGGCCGAGCTGCTGGCGCGCGAGACCGAGGTTGAACCAGATGCGCGGGTCGCGGGTATCGAGCTTCGAGGCTTCCTCGAGGGCGTGCAGGGAGTCCTCGAACTGGCCGCGACCGAAGTAGATGAAACCGACGTTGTTCAAGGCCTGGGCCTTGAGCGCTCGCGGCAAGCGCTCCGGCGCGCCGCGCTCGAGAGCGAGCACGCGCTCGAAGCCGGCGAGCGCCGCATCGACGCTCTTTTCCGCGAGATCTACCTGCGCCAGGGCGAAGACAGCTCGCAAGGAATCCGGCGCAAGCTGCAGGCTCGCTTCGATGTTGCGCCGGGCTCCGGCCGTATCGCCGGCGGTCAGCGCGGCGATGCCCTGCTTGAGCCGCTGGGAAGCAAGCAGGCGGCGTTCTTCGGCAGCGTCACGCTGAGCGTTCAGAAAGAGCGCCATGAACTCCGGGCTGTAGATGCCGGAGCGCGGCTCGAAAGCCGGGTCGTCGACGAGCGCAGCGGTGAGCTCGCGGCTCGCCGCCTCGGGATTGGCGAGTTGATACTGCAGCCAGGCAGCGGTAACCCGCAGACGAGTCCCTTCGGGGGGCGCCGGAGCGAGCGCCGCGAGCTCACGGTACAGGGCGAGCGCACGCGGCAGGTCGCCGTCCATGAAAGCCTGTTCGGCCTCGCGTTCGCGCAGGCCCAGTGCGTCGGCGGGCTCTGCGGAGCGCTCCATTCCGGCTCCCGATTCGGCCGGAGGTGGATCCGCGGCCGGAGCTGGAACCTCCGGTTCGTCGAGCAGGTCTTCGCTCGTCACGGTACCCGGAGGAGCGTCCTGGGCGAGCGCCGGGTCCAGATGAAGCAGCGCGAAGAGGGGGAGGAAGGGGAGGAACGACGTCGAGCGCATCGGCGGGGAGACCTGCCGTGAACTCTAGCAGAGCCCCGGCTTTCAGTTGGGGACGATCGGCTTCTCGGCGAGGCGTTGCGGGCTGCGGCCGTCGAGATCGAAAGTAAGAATCGATTCGTTCTCGCTGCGGATCTCGACGCTCTCGCGAACCATGACCGGCGCGCCGGGATCCTGCGTCGCGACGATCTCGACGATGTGCGAACCCGGAGCGAGCCAGCGGCCGCGCAGCGGCGTCGGGACCGCACCACCGCCGTCCAGGCGAACGAAAGCCTGGCGGGCATTCATGTGCGGCTGAACGGTGAGCTTTCCCGGTCGCTCGATCGGCGACACGAGCTGCCGGTGCTCGCCCTCTTTCAGGCGGACGCTGGTCTCCGCGGCGTGCGAGTAGACCGGAGTCTCGATCGAGAACTTGAGCTTGTAACTGCCTGGAGCGAGCTCGAGGCGGCGTTCGCGGTCGAGGGTCCACACCTTGCTGCCGAGGCGGAGGCTCATGGCCGAGTCCCAGGCGGCAGCCACGGTGAGGACGGCGGGCTCGGGAGCGGGCGGCGGAGCAGGGGGGGCAGCTTCGGCTGCGGGCGGAGCGCCGTCGGTGGCCGAAGTCGAGGGATCGGCAGGTGCGGAGCCCGGCTCTGCCGCCGGGTTCGGGGCGCCGGGGCGCGTTGCCGCGAGTGCCGGGCCTGGCGCTACCGATCCGGCCGGGGCCAGCGGGTTCGCGAGCGATGGCGCCCGAAGAACGGTGGACGCCGCGGCCACGAGCGGCGCGACGGTGCGGCTCTCTTCCCAATAGCGCCATCCGCCCCAGGCGCCGGCGGCGAGCAGCAGCAGGATCGCGAGCCCTTTCGCCAGCCGCTTCCCACCTCTGGAGGGGCGCACGAACGCCACCGTGGCGGGCGCCTCAGAATGGGCACCTCGCTGCGCGGTGCGCGAGTCGAGCATGATCTCACCGAGGCTCAGCGGGCGCGGTGGAGGGAGAGGCGTCGAAGCGCCCGCGGGGACGATTCGCGCGCCTGAAGGGGGCATCATCGGCGTCGACGGGCGCGCCTGGGTGGGCGCCGCCGCGAGATCCTCGCCAGACTCCCTCGGCCGGCGGTGGGCGAGGGCTTCGATGTCGGCGAGCAACTCCGAGTAGCCGGGATAGCGCTGCGCGGGATCCTTCTCGAGACAGCGCAGAATGATGCGCTCGAGCTCCTCCGGGCAGTCGGGAGATTTTTCGCGCAGCTTGGGTGCCGGCTCATTGAGGATCTTGTAGAAGACCGCGGAAATCTCCGCGCCCTGGAACGGACGCTCGAGCGCGCAGAGCTCGTAGGCAAGAATGCCGAAGGAAAAAAGATCGGTCCGGGCGTCGAAGGCACCGCCGCGGATCTGCTCGGGAGCGAGGTAGGCGGCGGTGCCGAGCGTAATGCCCGCCTGGGTCAGCGCCTGCTCGTGGTGGGCGACCTTGGCGATTCCGAAATCCATGATCTTCGCCGTGTCGTCCTCGAGGATCCGGATATTCGCCGGCTTGATGTCGCGATGCACGACGCCGCGCGAATGCGCGTACTGCAGGCCGCGCACGATCTGGACGAGATAGAGGATCTTCTCCGGCAGGCTCAGGAACTCGCGGCGCTTGATCTTGCGATCGAGGTCCTCGCCGGAGAGGTACTCCTGCACAAGGTACGGCACGCCGTCCTTGAATCCAAAGTCGTAGATCGTGACGATGTTGCGATGGTGGAGATTGCCGGCGATCTCGGCTTCGCGCATGAAGCGCTCGCGAGTATCCGTCTCCTCCGAGGTGCAGGTCTTGATGGCGACCGCGCGCTTGATGAAGGGGTCGTAGGCCTTGTAGACGACTCCGAAGCCGCCAACGCCTATCTTTTCAAGGACTTGGTACTTGTCCAGAGTCTGCATGTGCGAGGCGGAAAGCGTAGCACGGGCGGACGGCGATCAGCGGGGCAGGGAGAGTTGAAGGCGCAGGAACTCCCACAAGGCGACGACCGCGGTCGCGGGCAGCTCCGTGAAGCCGGCGGGCCCGGAGGAGGCTCCGCCTGGCGCCGGCGCGAGCTCGATACGCCGCCCCGGGTCAAGGGCCTGGCGCGCGGCGAGTGCCTCGGCGCTCCACGCGCCTGCCGCGGGATCGATGGCGAGGAAGAGCGCGCGCCCGGTGACTGCAGGCGAAAATTTCATTCGCTCCCGGTCGCGGCGGGCGCTTTCGCTCGCCGAGTCGCCGAGGCGCGCGACCCACCAGCTCCTGGCCGGTTCGGCGAGCGCCGCCACGAGGTCCTGCTGGCGAAGCGGATCGGGGTCGCCCCCCAGATCCACCGCGGCGACGTACCGACCGGGGCGTTCGGCAAGCGCTACGGCGGCGAGCGCCCCGAGCCAGGCGCCTTCCCCGACCAGTGCGATGCGCTGCGCATCCGCGCCGCGACCGACGAGTTCGGCCCGCGCCGCATCGAGGTCCTCGAGTCCGGCCTCGACAAGTCGTCCGTCGGCGCCGTGCCGGTGCAGCTTGCCGAAGCCGGCCGAGCCGCGTGGCCGGATCCGGAGAACCGAGACGCCGCGGTTGGTGAGGAACTGGAAGAGGGGATGGAACTCTTGCCAGGTCGGAAGATGGTGGTCGTCCTCGAGCCAGACGACCGCTGGCGGCGCGCCGGACGGGCGGCGGGGCCACCAGAGCTCTCCCACCAGAACCGGAGGTCTCGCCGCTCCAACTGGGCCGTCCGGGCGCAATTGCACCGCTGCCGGTTCGACAAGGTCCTCCGCCGCGATCGCCGGTGCAAGGCCGAAGGTGATCGGGAGAGCCAGGGCTTCGGCGTCCCCGCGGCCGACGAACAGGATGTCGCGCGGAAAACGAGCGGCGGCGATTTCGTAGACGACGCCGGACGCCCCCTCCCCGGGAAGCGCGCGAGCCAGCCGCGTGTCGCTGGGGAGTGGCAGGGGTCCGAGCTCGTGCCCGCTATCGGTCTCGAACAAGGCTGCGGCGACGGCGCCGCCGCAACTCCACTGGATACCGTACCTGGTGCCGTCGGCAGAGAGGTCGAAGCGCAGCGCTTCGCAGCCGGCCCGGCTTCGGCGCGTTCGGTCGCCGGTCTCGAGCTCGAAGAGTTCGAGCTGCTGCGTGTTATCCCCTTCGTCCGAAAACAGGAACAGGCGGGAGCCATCGGGAGAGAAGCGTTGGGGCTCAAAGTGGGCGTCGCTGTCGACCGGCAGGAGGAGTCGAGTCTCCGCTTTGGTGCGGTCATGCAGCAGGACCTCTGTGCTGTCCGGGTCGAGCTCACGCACCAGAGCGATGCGATCGCCGCGCGGCGAGACGGCTGCTATGCGGAAGCCGGCGGGCGGATCGTAGAGCATCGGGGCTGCAGCGACGAGACTCCGTGGATTCCAGGCGAGTCCGCGCGCCGCGACGAGACGCGCCGTGGCGGGGGAGTCGACCGGGTTCCCCACGCTGGCGAGAAAGTCGGAGAGCTCGAAGCGCCTGGATTGGAGGTCCGGTGCGGCGGTGCTGTCGGGCGCGTTTGCGCTGGGGCCGCAGGCGGCAAAAAGGAACAGCAGGCCCGCCGTGGCCAGATGGAGAAATCGCCCCGAACGCCGGGCGGCCTGTCGATATACTGCGCTCATGAGTGACCGCAAGTACAAGCAGAGCGGCTATCAGGAATCCGGATCATCGTCGCGCGACGCTTCCCACCGGGACGGCGAGCGCTCCTCCGGAGCGTCTCGGCCCGCGCAAGGGCCGCGAGATCCGCGCGACGCCCCGCGCGGTCGCGGCCTCGGCGCGCCGACCGCGAGCGCCTTCCGCTGCGCGAGCTGTGGCGAGCTGTCGAGCATCGGCGCCGCCGCCGGACTTACCGCTCGTTGCGCGGCTTGCGGTGCAGACCTGCACAGTTGCACCAACTGCGCGCACTTCGACCCCGGGGCCCCGGCGCAGTGCCGGCAGCCGCAGGTGACCCTGGTCGCCAGGAAGTCCAAGGCGAACGAATGTGTCTTGTTCGAGCCGCGCGAGCGCCAGGAGTTCGCCGCTGAAAAGCCGGCCCCGGCGGCGAAGGATCCGCGCGCCGCTTTCGACGCACTCTTCAAGTAGCAGGGGAAGCGCTCGCACAGCCGGGCTCAGCCTCCGATATACGACATCTCGACCCGGCGGGGCAGGTCCGATGTCGCTTGCGAGCGCAGCTCGGAGTAGCGGTCGTCTCGCCCCCTCCAGATCTCCGCGATCGCGCCGGCGAGCTCGGCGTCGCTCGCCCCGGCGCGCAGCTGGAGCTTGATGTCACGCCCGGAGGCGGCGAAAAGGCAGGTGAAGATCTTGCCGTCAGCGGAGAGCCGGGCGCGCACGCAATCGCCGCAGAAGGGCTGGGAGACCGAGGAGATGATGCCGATTTCGCCCGACCCATCGCGAAATCGGTAGCGGTTCGCAACTTCGCCCCGGATCTCTCGGGCGACCGGCTCGAGCACGGTGTCAGCGCTGGCGGCGGCGACGCGCTGCAGAATCTCCGTCGCCGGCACGACATCCTGCAGCCGCCAGCCGTTCGATTCTCCCACGTCCATGTATTCGATGAAGCGCAGGATCTGACCACTGCCGCGGAATTTCCGCACCAGGTCGGACACACCCTCTTCGTTGACCCCCCGGCGCACGACGGCGTTGACCTTGATCGACTCGAACCCCGCTTCGCCTGCCGCGGCGATGCCGTCGAGGACATCCTCCGGTCCGAAGTCGGTGTCGTTCATGCGCCGGAAGACGGTCGGGTCGAGCGTGTCCAGGCTGACCGTAAGGCGCGTCAGTCCGGCCTTGTGTAGCGCCGCTGCCTGCAGGCGCAGCAGCGAGCCGTTGGTGGTGAGCGCGATCGGGACCCCGAGCGGAGCGAGCCGCCGGATGAGCTCGGCGAGGTCACGCCGCAGCAGTGGCTCGCCGCCGGTGAGCCGAAGCTTCCTGACGCCGAGGCCGATGAAGATCCGCGCCAGGCGTTCGATCTCCTCGAAGCTCAGAAGCTCGGCCCGCGGCAGAAAGGGGTGCTCCGGCCCGTAGACGGCGCGCGGCATGCAGTAGACACAGCGGAAGTTGCAGCGATCGGTGACCGAGATGCGCAGGTCGCCCAGGGGTCGCCCAAGCGTGTCAGAGACCGGAGGGTCCTGGGCGATCGGCAGGAGGTGCGGGCGGTTCACAGCAGCAATTCTACGCTCTGGGGGCGTTGCGCTCATTCCGTGCAGAAGAAGAGCGCAGGGCGAAGACGGCGCCAGCGCGGCAGCGCGAGCGAAAGCGCGAGCCGGTGCCTCACGCCGGTTCCGGCGGCTTCGCGGGGAGCCTGGCGGTCGCCGCAGCGAGGTCCCTCATCCTGGCAGGAAGGTCAGCGGCGACGTCGCCATGCCGGACACGCCAGCTCCAGTTGCCGCTCTGCTTTCCCGGAGTGTTCATGCGCGATTCGCTGCCCAGGCCGAGGACGTCCTGCAGCGGCAGGATCGCGAGCTCAGCCACCGAGGTGTAGGCGGCGCGGATCATCGCCGCGGGGACGGTTTCCGGGGTGGCGCCGAGGTAGGTGAGGACTCTCTTGCGCTCGTCCTCGCCGGTCGTCGCGAACCAGCCGCGCGTCGTGTCGTTGTCGTGCGTTCCGGTGTAAACCGCGGAGCGTGGCTCATGGCGATGCGGACTGTGGTCGCTATCCTCGGCGCCGAACGCAAACTGCAGGACCCGCATGCCGGGCAGGTCGAGCCTTCGCCGCAGGGCGTGCACCCTGGCGTCGATCTCGCCCAGATCTTCGGCGAGGATCGGCAGTCCGCCCAGTCCTTCACGGAGAGCCTGGAAGAGGGCTTCGCCGGGACCCTTTACCCACCTGCCGCGACGCGCGGTGGTATCGCGTTGCGGAATCCGCCAGTACGCCACGAAGCCGCGAAAGTGATCGAGCCGGAGGAGGTGGGCGAGCTCGAGCTGGGCCCGCATGCGGTCGATCCACCAGCGGAAGCCCTCCGCCTGCGCCACCTTCCAGCGATAGAGAGGATTGCCCCACCGCTGGCCATCGGCGCTGAAGTAGTCGGGCGGCACGCCGGCGACAGCGCGCAGGCGGCCCTCCGGCGTGAGATCGAAGAGCCGGCTGTTGGCCCAGGTGTCGGCGCT
>JBDSRU010000420.1:0-3414 GCA_039929145.1 Thermoanaerobaculia bacterium | reverse complement strand
GAACGCTTTCTGCGCCTTCTCGTCGTCGGTCGAAACGCCGAAGACCGTGATGCCCTTGCCGGTGAGCGAGGCGTAGGAGTCGCGGATGCTGCAAGCCTGCTTGGTGCAACCCGGAGTGTCGGCCTTGGGGTAGAAGTAGACCAGGGTCCAGCCCTTGCCGCCCGCGGTCGCGAGATCCACCGCAACACCGTTCTGATCGTTCGCCGTCACGGCGGGGAGCTTCGCCCCGACCGCGAGCTCGTCGGCTTTGGCACCGAAGCTGAAGAACATGAGACCTCCGATCGCAAGAACTGCGGCTGCTGCGAGAACCTTCTTCGTCATGACGATCTCCTCTGCGTCGAGCTGCGCCGAAGTGCCGGCTCACGATAGGTACGGATCAGGTGGCCTCGCGGATGTCCGCGGAGTCGCCGGTGTCGGCGGTCTCGTCGACCAGCGGCTCGAGATCGGCTTCGGCACCGGCCAGGCGAAAGACCGTGCCGACGGCTTCGAAGGTTCCGCCGGGGCCGAGCAGCAGGGCGCCCTCGGCCGGAATGCCGAGACCGAACTTGCCGGCCGTTCCCTCGAGGAGCTTGCGCAACCGGCGGTCGTGGCCCGGGTCGAAATTGGTTTCGACGACGGCCCCCGGAAGCAGGCCCAGCCCGGGGATCAGGCGGCCGCCGAAAACGCTGCGCACCTCCACTCCACAGGCCTGCGCCGCGGCGGCAATCGCCACCACCAGACCGCCGCTCGCGAGCTTCTCCTGCAGAGCGGCAAGCGCCGGCGACTCGGCGAGTGCTTCGATCAGCTGATCCGCCACGCCGCCCCCCAGATAGACCGCGGCGCAGTCGCGGATGCGCTCGCAGTTCCTGCCCCTCCGCGCGTCGCGATCGCGATAGATCGGAACGATCTCCACCTCGCGCTCGAAAGCCTCTTTCATGTAGGCGGTGAAGTGCTTGCCGTAGTCGATCGAGCCCGAGGCCGCGGGCAGGAAACCGATCGGCCCCGATGGGCAGCGCTCCAGCCAGACGCGATCGGCCTCCTCGGTCTCGCCGAAGGTGAACTCCCCGCCGCCGAGGAGCGCCAGCCAGCCGTTCACTTTTCAATCACCCGCGGCGCTCCGTCATACCGGTCAGGACTTTCCGAGCGCCCGCGCGACCGTCGATCCCAGATCGGCCGGTGACTCGCAGACGAGGATGCCGGCCGCGGTCATCGCTTCCATCTTGGCGGCGGCCGTGCCCTTGCCTCCGGCGACGATCGCTCCCGCATGCCCCATCCGGCGTCCGGGCGGAGCCGTGCGACCGGCGATAAAGCCGACCACCGGGCGGTCGAAGTTCGCCTGGATCCAGGCCGCGGCCTCCTCCTCGGCGCTGCCACCGATCTCTCCGATCAGAATGACCGCATCGGTCTCCTTGTCGTCGCGGAACGCCTTCATGACGTCGAGGAAGTTGGTGCCGTTGATCGGATCGCCGCCGATGCCGACGCAGGTCGACTGCCCGAGCCCCAGACCGGTCAATTGCCAGACCGCCTCGTAGGTGAGCGTGCCCGAGCGCGACACCACTCCAACCCGCCCGGGACGATGAATATGTCCCGGCATGATGCCGATCTTCGCCTGCCCGGGACTGATGATGCCCGGGCAGTTCGGTCCGATGAGGCGAGTCCTGGGCTTGTCGCGCAGAAACGCCTTGGCGCGGATCATGTCGTTGACCGGAATACCTTCCGTGATGGCGACGACGAGCTCGATGCCGGCGTCGGCCGCCTCCATGATGGCGTCGGCGGCGAACGGCGGCGGCACGAAAACCATCGAGGCGTTGGCGCCGGTCGCGGCCCGGGCCTCCTCCACCGAATCGAAGACCGGAATTCCTTCGACCGTCTCGCCGCCTTTGCCGGGGGTGACGCCGGCGACCACCTGCGTGCCGTAATCACGGCAGCCCAGAGCGTGGAACTTGCCTTCCTTGCCGGTGATCCCCTGAACGACGAGGCGCGTCTCCTTGCCAAGCCAGATCGCCATTACGCACCCCCCTGAATCGACGCCACGACCTTCTTCGCTGCGTCGGCCATCGTGTCGGCGACCAGGAAATCGAACTCACTTTCCCGGAGGATCGCCCTGCCCTGTTCGACATTCGTGCCCTCGAGCCGCACGACCACCGGAATCTTGACGCCGCCCAGGCTGCGCAGCGCTTCGACGACGCCGCTCGCGATCCGGTCGGTTCTGGCGATGCCGCCGAAGATGTTGATCATGACCGCCTTGGTGTCCGGGTCGGAGATCAGGATGCGGAACGCATTGGCGACCGCCTCCTGCGACGCCGAGCCGCCGACGTCGAGGAAGTTCGCCGGCGACGAGCCTTCGAGCTGAATGATGTCCATCGTCGCCATCGCCAGTCCGGCGCCGTTCACCATGCAGCCGATCACGCCGTCGAGCTTGATGTAGTTCAGGTTGTACTTCGAGGCCTCGACCTCGAGGGCGTTCTCCTCCGCGAGGTCGCGCATCGCGACCAGGTCCTTGTGGCGGAAGAGCGCGTTGTCGTCGAAGTTCATCTTGGCGTCGAGCGCCATGACCTCGCCCTGTCCGGTGATCATGAGCGGGTTGACTTCGGCGAGCGAGGCGTCGGTGTCGAGGTAGGCGGCGACGAGCGCGCTCACTAGCTTCGCGGCGCGCGCGGCGACCTCTCCCTTGAGCCCCAATCCGCGGGCGATGCGGCGCGCCTGGAACGGAACCAGACCGATCTGGGGATCGACCTCCTCGCGATGGATCGCCTGCGGGTTCCTGGCGGCGACCTCCTCGATGTCCATGCCGCCCTCACGCGAAGAGATGACGACCGGCCTGCCCGACTGGCGATCGAGAGTGACCGCGACGTAGAACTCCTGCGCGATGTCGGCCATCTCCTCGAGGAGCACCTTGCGCACCTTTTGTCCCTCGGGACCGGTCTGCGGAGTGATGAGCTGCATGCCGAGGATCCGGGTCGCGGCCTCCGTCGCCTCCGCGGGGCTCTTCGCGACTTTGACACCGCCGCCCTTGCCGCGTCCGCCGGCGTGGATCTGCGCCTTGACGACACACTTCCCGCCCATCTCCTCACAGATCGCCTTGGCTTCGGCTGGATCTTCGATCACCTACCCGCGCGGCGTTGCGACACCGTAGCGGCGCAGGATCTCCTTCGCCTGATACTCGTGGATCTTCAAGTTGGGCTCCTATTGGGAAGCTGCCGAGCTGCGGAACGATTCTATCCCACCGCCCGCATCTCCAACGGTGCCGCTGCGCTCAGGGCATGCGCAGCACGAGGACTGTCAGATCGTCCTCACGCTCGGCCCCCTGGGTGAAGGTGTCGAGGGCGGCGAGGACCTTGTCGCGCACCACGCTCGCGCCGTGTCCGCCGAACTTTCCCAGGACCTCCTCCAGACGATCGAAACCGAAATGCTCGTCGGAGCCCTCCTTGCGCG
>JBDSRU010000419.1:0-6959 GCA_039929145.1 Thermoanaerobaculia bacterium | reverse complement strand
TCGCCGAGGTCGCGCCGAGCCACTTCTCGCAAGCGGCGGCGACCGCGCCGGAACGGGCTCCCGCGATCAGCAGGTCGGGCTGCTCGAGGCCCTCGTCGGCGCCGCGACCGACGAAGGCTGCTTCGCTGCTGCTGCGCTGCAGCCGGGCCTGCGCCAACCGCGCGATCTCGCTCGCCGCGAGGCTCGCCGCCTCTCCCGCCGGTCCTTCGCTCTCGGCCAGCAGGAGCGAAAGCCCGGGGTGCAACAGCACGTGGAAACGGCGGATACCGACCCGGACGCGGTCCCCGGGATGAAGCCGCAGGCGGCGGGCGTCGTGCTGCGACCGCACGGCCTCGACGGGCAGGTCAGGATCGCCGAAACGCCGCGGCGGGTGAATCACGCGCACGCCTGGCGGCGTAGGCAGCTTCAGGCGCAGTCTCTCCTGCGCGCCGACGAACGAGACCTCTTCGACCACACCCTCGCCCAGCGGTGTCGAAGCGAGCTCTTCACCCGGTCCGGCGACCTCGACATCTTCAGGGCGCACCAGCAACTGCACGCGGCGATCGCGTCCTTCGGTCGCGATCCCTCCCTTGAGCGGCACTTCGACGGCGCCGAAACGGATGCCGTGCTCGTCGCTTCTGCCGACCAGGAGATTGGCGCCGCCGAGAAAGGTCGCGGTGAACTCGGTCTGAGGCCGCAGATAGAGCTCCCGCGGCGGGCCGTCTTCGATCAGGCGACCCTGCGACATCACCGCCAACCGATCGGCGAGCTCGAAGGCCTCCTCCTGGTCGTGGGTGACGAAGAGCGTCGTGACGGCGAGCTCGCGCTGGATCCGCGAGAGCGAGCGCCGGAGCTCGATCCGGATGCGGGCGTCGAGGGCCCCGAACGGCTCGTCGAGGAGCAGCACCTTGGGCCGGTGCGCGAGCGCGCGCGCCAGCGCGACGCGCTGTTGCTGGCCGCCGGAGAGCTGCGCCGGCAGACGCCCACCCAGGCCGGCGAGTCCGACGAGCTCGAGCAGCTCTTCGCGCCGCAGGCGGCGGGCCGTTGCGCTCTCGCCGCGCACCCGGAGAGCGAACTCGACGTTCTCCGCCACAGTCTGGTGGCGGAAGAGGGCGTAGCTCTGGAAGACGAAGCCGAGGCCGCGCTCGCGCGCCGGCACCTGCGCGAGGTCGTTGCCATCGAGGAGGATTCGCCCGCCGTCGCAGGCGGCGAGACCGGCGACGAGACGCAGGATCGTGCTCTTGCCGCTTCCCGAGGGGCCGAGCAGCACGCAGAGCTCGCCGGTCGCCACTTCCAGGGTGACGTTGGAGACGACAGCGCGTCCTTCGTAGCGTTTGGTGAGCTGCTCGATGCGGATCGACATGCCGCCGGCGAGGTTACGCGAGGCGCGGTCTCGAAGTCAGTCGCGAGGCGGTGACATTTTCACCAACTTCTGGAACCGGGCGCGGCCCAGCCTCTCGCGGACGTCGCGGACTTCCCGAGACGGTCCTCTAGCCCGGCGGCGGCGGAGAAGGCAGCGCGCGCGGCGCTTCTCCGCGCGAGACCACGACGGCGGCGGCGAGGTCACCGGAGACGTTGAGCGTCGTCCGGCACATGTCGAGAAAGCGATCGACGCCCAGGATGATGCCGATTCCCTCGACCGGCACGCTCACCTGTCCGAGAATCATCGCCACGACCGGGATCGAGCCCGCCGGCACGCCCGCCGTGCCGATGCCGCCCAGGATGCAGATGAACAGCACCACCACCTGCTGCGAGAGCGCGAGGTGAACGCCGTAGAACTGGGCGAGGAAGAGAACCGTGACGCCCTCGAAGAGCGCAGTGCCGTTCTGATTGGCGGTCGAGCCGAGGGTCAGCACGAAGCGACTGACATGCGACGGCAGCTTGAGCTTCTCCTCCGCAACCCGGAGCGCCGTGGGCAGAGTCGCATTCGAGGAGGCGGTCGAGAACGCGGTGATCATCGCCTCCTGGATGCCGGCGAAGAAGAAGCGCGGGCTCATTCCGCCGAAAAATTTCACCGCTGCCGAGTAGACGACGAACTGGTGGATGGCGAGCGCCAGCACGACGACCCCGACGTAACGCGCGAGCTGAACGACGATCTCCAGTCCGAGATCGGCGGTGATCGAGAACAGCAGCGCCGCCACTCCCACCGGAGCGAGTCCGATGACCACGGCGATGAGCCGCATGGTGACGTCGTAGAGCCCCTCGATCCCCTCCTCGAGGCGGCGCGCAGCCTCGGTGCGGGTGAGCGACAGGCCGATTCCGAAGAGCAGGGCGAAGAACATCCAGGCCAGCAGGTCGCCGTCTACCGCCGCTTTGAGCGGGTTCGCGGGCACGATCTCGGTCACCAGATCGATTCCCGATTTCGGCGCCGACGCCTTGGCGAAAACCGCCGAGCGCTCGGCGGCGCCGGCCATCATCCGCGTGCGGGTCTCTTCGGAAAGCCCTTCGCCGGGCTTCAGCACGTTCACCAGCACCAGTCCGAGAACGACAGCGATCGACGACACCACGACGGTGTAGGCCAGCGTCTTCAGGCCGATCCGCCCCAGGCTCTTCAGGTCGCCGAGGCCGGTGATCCCCAGGACCAGCGCCGAGAAGATGAGCGGCACGACCAGCATGAAGAGCAGCCGGAGGAAGACCTTCCCCACCGGCTGCGAAACATGGGAGAGAAACCAGGTCAGCCGTGGATCACCGGCGAAGAAACGGTGCGCGATCAGTCCGCCGACGATGCCGATCGCGAATCCGATCAGCATCCGGGTATGCAACGGCATGCGGCGGCCTTGGGTCGGCGCCGGAATCTCCGGTTCGGTCATGGGTGTTCGAGGATACCAGCGACCGGTCGATCCCGGCGGTCCGCTCAGTGCAGCCTGAGTCTGGCGACCACCGGGTCGTGGTCGCTGAGGCGCTCGGAGTCGGGACAGTTCGAGTTCAGATGGACCATGTCGACCCTGCCTCCCCGTGCGAGCCCCGGGCTCACGACGATGTGGTCGATGACCTCGGATGCGCCTTCGAAGTTGTAGCTGTAGCGGTCGCCCGTCTCCAACGCGCTCAACAGATTCGACAACGGCGGCGCGCTCAGCGCAGCCACGCCCGGGCTCACCTCCGACTCATTCAAGTCGCCGAGCACGACGATGCGCACACCCGGCTCGGCGGCGTAGAGCCGATCCACGAACTCGCGCACCACCCGCGCCTGGGCCAGCCGCTTGGCGGCCGTCGGAGCCTGCGGCGGCTGCCGCGCCCCGAAGGCCCGATCGTCGTCCCACTTCGAGGTCCAATGGTTGGCGATCACGAACAGCGCTTCTCCGCCGACGCGGAACTGCGCCACCAGAGACTTGCGGACCCCTTCGCCAGCCCGCAGGTCGAAGGCGCTCGAGGTGGGCGCAAGGCGCCCGGGCGAGAGCGAGAGCGCCATCGCGCGTCCGCGGCCGACGATCTCGACCGGATCGTTGGCCCGCGCCTCACCCCGCTTCACCAGCTGGACGCGCAGCGGATCGAAGAGCAAGGCAACCCGGATGTTGCCTCCCGGCTGGCCGCCGTCGCGGCCGTCCTCGGGATCGATCGCCAGTGCCTGGTAGCGCGGTCCGCCGGCAGCGACGATCGCCTCGACGAGCGCCGCGAGCGTCGCCTGCGCCGTGACGACACCGTCATCGGCCGGCCCGCTGTCGTCCTGGATCTCGTCGAGGGCGACGATCGCCGGCGCGCCGAGCGCCTCGACGAAGCTCCGCCCGAGCTTGCCAATCCGCGGGGCGTCCTGGGCGATCGAGAGATTCTCGACGTTGAACGTGGCGAGGGTCAGGTCTCCTGGCGCCTGGGTGAGCTGCGTGCGCTCGCCGCACGTCGCCTCCCCTTTCCGGATCGGAGCCGGCGGCGCCTCCAGTACCTGGACGCGATAGTTCGAGAAGCCGTAGTCGACGATGCCGCTGAGCGGCGCTTCGATCCGGTCGCCGACCCGGAAATCGGGCATTTTGCCGGCGATTCGGCGGCTGAGGAAAAGGCGTTCGAAGATTCGCCCCGGCCCCGGCTGACGCAGGCCGCCGGCGGAACTGCGCGGCGCACCCGCGGTGTCGGCGCCGTCGGCGAGCAGCACCAGATCGCCGAACGAACGTGTCGCGCCGACGACGGTTCCGGGCGAAACCTCGACGCGCATCCCCTCGAGGCTCTCCCAGAAGTCGATTGCATCCGCCGCAGGTTCGAACTGCGACAGCCCATCGTCATCGACCTGCAGCGGAATCCGGCGCTCGGAGATCAGCCGCACCGGCGGCGACAGCGCAGCGCCCGCCTCCACGAGCGGCTCGAGGGCGACGAGGCGCAGCGTCGTGACCGGCAGGGCGGTCGCCGGCACCGCGATCTCCTCGACGCGTCCACCCACCCGCACCCGGTCGCCGGAGTGCAACGTGAAGGCGCCCTCCCACGCGACATAGAGGCCTTCCGAGGTCGAGGCGTCAGCGTCGGGCGTCGCGCTCTCCATCCAGAAGCCCTTCGCGCGCGGGCTGTCTTCGGTCGTCGTCACCACGCCTTCGACTCCGGCGACCCAGCGCCCGGTTAGCGGCGAGCGCTGCGCGGCGCCTTGCAACGCCGGAATCGAAAGCCGGTCGAAGCCGACCGCGAAGGCGAGCACGAGCGTCTTCTGCAGATCCGGATTGAAGTTGTCGTCGCTCACCACGTAGAGCGGCAGACGGCCGTCGGCCAGCGGCGGACCGAACGCCATGCCTTCGAAGTTGTCGAGGGCCACGCCGAGATCGGCAAAATTCAGCAGCAGGGTTTTCCGTGCCGTCGCGAGGCCCAGGCTCGCCGGAGCGTCCACCCCGGAGGCGTCCGGAAGATTCGCCAGCGAGACGGCGAAGAGCTTGACCTCGATTCCGACGCCGGGTACCCATTGTCTTTCGAGCGTCACCAGCTCGTCGCCTCCCAGGGCGATGATCTCGACCAGGCCGTTCACGAGCTCGTCGGCGGGCGACGGTGGAGTGCGGCTGATCGCCTCCACGATGTAGAAGAACTCTTCGGGGGCTCCTCCCCGCTCGAGATCCCAGCGCAGCAGACGGGCCCGGCTCGGAACGCCCGGCGCCGCGGCGGGACTCTCCTGGGCGAGGCCGTTCTCGGCGCCGGCGAGAAGATACCGTCCGTCCGGAGTCAGGCTCAGGGCCTCGAAGCCCAGGTTGTTGCGCACCCCGACGGCAGCGCCTGAATCTGGCCGGAAGCGTGCCGGCAGCGGCAGCTCGCGCAGGAAGTGTCCGTCGAGGTCGAATTCGGCCACGAAGGGTGCCTGGCCGACTGCGGCCTCGCCCTCCGACGAGACGTAGATGCGATCCCTGCCGAGAGCGATCCCCTCCGGGTCGAGGCTCCGACGAGCAAACGGGACACCGCCCCTGGCGAAGAGCGTCGTCGCCCCTTCGACAGTGACGACCGGCGCTTGCGCTCCTGCCCGGCCATCGACGACCGCCGCGAGATCGATCGCCAGACGATAGAACCGCGCCGGGCCTTTCTCGCTGCGATCGTCGGAAATGGCCAGGTACTCTCCCGATCGCGGGTCGAAGGTGAGTCCGGAGAGTCCACCCATAGGTACGCCCTGAACCTGCGCCGTCCCGGCGACGGTCGCTTCACCGAGCAGCTCCAGTGAAGTCGGCCCGGCGGCAAGAGCCGTCCCGGCAAGGCATACCAGCACCCCAAGCGCCATCGAACCCACCGTTCTCAGCATCGATCTCACCCTCCCGGCGCAGCAAGCTTATCGAACCGCCACCGGCGCGCCCTGTCCAGTCAGGCTCCGCGCCGGGCAACTCCTGCGCCCCGCAGACGTAAGATTCTCTTGTGAAGCGCAAACGGTCATCGGAACGCCAAGCCTCGCTCTTCCACCGCACCGAGGCGTTCCTCGTCGACTACACGCGGGGGCTCACCGGCGAAGAGGTGCGCAATCTCTTCGACCGCGACGCCAGGAGCGCGTACACCGTGCTGATGCGCGACCGCGAGGCCCAGGTGGCGAATGTCTCGGGCCTGAAGCGCTATTTCCTCGCCGGCAAGCTCCTTTTCCTGAGTCTCTCGGAAAAGCTCTCTCCGCGTCGACGGCTGCTCTTCGGCGTCGCCATGGTGGCCGCCATCGCGGGAATGATCGATCCTCAGCTCTCCTGGATGGAGGGCGACAAATCCGAGACTCTCAGCGGCTCGGGTGCCTTCTTCATGATCTCGATCGTGGCGCTCCTCCTGCTGCTCGCTTTCGAGATGGTCGACCGCGTGCTGGTGCGGGACGAGATCCAGATTGCGCGCCAGCTACAGCGCGAGCTCCTGCCCAAGGCCAGCCCCGACCTCCCGGGCTATGGCTTCGCGCACTCCTCGCGCACCGCAAATGACATCGGTGGCGACTACTACCAGTTCCATCGTCTCCCCGACGGCCGCATGGCGATCGTCGTCGCCGACGCCAGCGGTCACGGCATGGCGGCCGGGCTCCTCATGGCGATTGCCAACGCCACGCTGCACATCGCCCTCGAGCTCGACCCCTCGCCGGTCGCCGTCTCGACGCTCCTGCACCGCGCCATCTGGCGGACCGGCGATCGCCGATCCTTTCTCACCCTTTTCTACGCTCTGCTCGACCCGTCGAGCGGCGAAATCGAGTACGTCTGTGCCGGACACCCTTTTCCCCTCGTGCGGCGCCTCTCCGGCGAGATCGAAGAGCCGGCGCTGGGCTCCTTTCCGCTTGGAATGCGCGAGACAGTTCGACCGGTGACCGGCCGGTTGCGCCTCGAGCCCGGCGACCTGATGCTGCTGTTTTCAGACGGCCTTTTCGAGGGCGTCGACCGGACCGGCCAGGCGTTCGGCTTCGAACGCCTGCGCGCAGCGCTCACCCATGGCGGCGACGCGCGAGGGACCCACGAGCAGGTCCTCGCCGCCTTCGAAGATCACGTCGCCGCCGAACCGTTGGCCGACGACCTGACCCTGGTCGTGGTCGAACGGACTCCGGCCGCAGAAGAATCGCAGTAGATTCCGCCGGACGA
>JBDSRU010000418.1:0-3851 GCA_039929145.1 Thermoanaerobaculia bacterium | reverse complement strand
GAAGGAAGGGATAAAGGGGCTTGCAGTGAGCTGGATCTCGCCGCCGATCGGGCTGCCCGTGGCGGCGTCGATCCGCCGACCGAAGATCTGGTAGCGATCGTCAACTTCGCCGCCAGTGTTCGTGTCGCCCGCCCAGACGACGAAGTACTCGTGCTCCGTCGCGTTGTAGGCGACGTCGGAAGAGTTCGCCCGGTAGGCGACATCGCCGGAGCCCCCCATCGTGCTGATACGGAAGTCGTCGGCTCCGGTCTCCTGCTGTGCGGTGAGTGGCGCGGCCGCGAGTCCGGTGAGTCCTGTGGCGACCAGCGCGACGACGAGCGGAATCTCGAGTGGCCTCATACACGGTCTACCGACTTTGGTGCGGCGCAGGGGACATCCGGCCCCGAGCCAGCCGCGACCGAGATGGTCGTGGCCTTGTCCCCTGGCCGCGGCCGATGGCGGTTCCTCTTCAGGAGGCTCTCCTCATGCGGAGCTCAATCGCGTTGTTCTGCCTGGCGCACGTCGTCTTGTTGTCCGGTTCGCTCGCCGCTGCCGACGGCGATCTCGATCCCACCTTCTGGTCCGACGGCAAGATCTACCTCAGCGGGACCGGCAGCTATGAGGTGAGCGCGGTCGCCGTCGCCCCGGACGAGTGGGTCGTCGTCGTCGGGACGCGCGATCCGGGCGACGGAGCCAGCGAGTGGTTCTGGCGCGCGCTGGGCGACACGACCGCCGGGAGCACCTGTTACTTCTTTCCGCCCGGCGGGGCGAGCCAGGGACGAGCTTATGCGGCTGCGTTCGACCCGGCGGGCCGCCTGATCGTCGCCGGTTCGGCGCGCTACGGCTCGGATCGATTGGCCGTGGCGCGCTTCTCGTTCCCGGATTGCACGCTCGACACCTCCTTCGATGGCGACGGCTATTGGACGCTCGACATCCCCGGCGGACTCGAATCGGTGCTGGCGATCGCGATCGATCCCATCGGCTGGATTGCGCTCGGCGGCTACCAGAACAACGGCACCGACACCGACATGGTCGTCGCACTGTTGAGCTTTTCTGGCGCTCTGATCGGCAGCTTCTCGGGCAACGGCTGGCTGACCCTGGATCCTTCCGCAGCGCAGATCGACGACTCCGTCGCGGGCGTCGCTTTCGACGCCAGCCATCGGGTGATCGCCGCCGGGTCGACCTATTACGGCACGAACGGCACGAACGGCGACTGGATCGTCGCCCGCTTCACCCTGACGGGGGCGCTCGATCCGACGTTCGACGGCGATGGCCTGGCACGCATCGCCTTCGATCTCGGCGGGACGTCGGCGCGGCACGACATGCTCTTCGGCCTGGCGCTCGATCCGAACAGCGACGACCTCCTGCTCTGCGGCTCGGCTCAGTCTGCCGCCGCCACCGAGCTCGCCATTGCACGACTGTCGCCGAACGGGGTTCTCGACGCCACGTTCGCGCTCGACGGCAAAGCCCATCACGCGCTCGGCGGAGTTCGGATCCGGCTGACCGAGATCGGCGTCGACGGCCTGGGCAGGGTGCTGGCGGCTGGCTATCGCGAGCCGTCCGCGGGCAATACCGATCTGCTCGCCGTGCGATACACCGCCAGCGGGTCGCTGGACGGTACTTTTTCGGGGAACGGCTGGACGATCGTGCCCTTCGACGTCGGTCCGACGGCCTACATTGACGACTACGGCCAGGCGATGACCCTGCAAGCCGGACGGATGGTCCTCGCCGGCGAGGTCCTCATCAACACGGACTCCGTCTACCGCCCGGGCCTCGCCCGTCTGGACATCAGCCTGATCCTCGCCGACGGCTTCGAGAGTGGCGGAGCCTCCCAGTGGTCGGCGGCGCTCGGTTTTCCCCAACAGTGAGGTGACGCGAGGTCGGCGCCGTCCGCCCTCGCGCCTGGTCTCGGGCCGACGCGGAGATCAGAGGCCGGCCTGGCACTGCTGAGCGCCCGCGGCGTGGCGTTGCTCTTTCGATCCGCCCGCCTCCGCGGCGCTCGGACGGACCTGTCCCCTGCGAGCGCCCGATGGCGGTTACCTGGCAGGAGGCTCTCTTCATGCCAAGCCCAAGGCCGATTTCCTGTCTGGTCTTATTCTCTCTGCTCGCCTGTCCGCTCGCCGCTGCCGACGGCGATCTCGACCCCAACTTCTGGACCGACGGCAAGGTGGCCCTCCCAGGAACGGGCGACGTCACTTTCGGCGGGCTCGCGGCGCACGCGAGCGGCGCGCTGGCGATCGGCTACACCGTCCATGCCGGAGAAAAGGAGGCCTACTGGCGGAGTGTCACCGACTCGACCTGGGGGGCCGCCTGCCGCGTCATCGTCGGGTCGGTCTCATCCGAGATCGATACCTACGTCTACGATGCCGCATTCGACGCATCGGGTCGCCTGATCGTGTTGGCAAAGAAGACCTTTTCCTTCGGCGGCGATCAGGTGTTCGCGGTCCTCGCCTACGAATTTCCGTACTGTCGACTGGACCTGGATTTTGGAACCGACGGCATTGTCTATCTCCCACAGGTCATCTCCCTGCTTACGGACGCGACGCGACTTGCCACGACGAGCGACGGCAAGATTCTCATCGCCGGCGGAGAGGGACTCTACGACGCGCAAAAAGCCCTGCACTATTACAGCAGGCTCGTGCGCCTCGAGCCGGACGGCGACTTCGACCCGACCTTGGATGACGATGGCGTTGCGCTCGGCGGCGAACCAGCTGGCGGCGTCGATCTCGCGGTGGCGCCAAACGGTCACATCGTGATGGCCGCGGTGAACGCGGGAGAAGGAGAAGTCAACTTTCTGGTTCACGACTTCTCCCCTGACGGCACTTTCCTGGCGGAGACTGTCGTCGCCTTCGATCTCGGGGGCACGGACATCGACGAAGCTTCAGCGATCGCGGCGACAGCCGACGGCAAGGTGGTGATCGTTGGCACCGTCGCGGCCAACCCGATCCACGCCAATACTTACGGGGCGATCGCCGTCCTTTCCTGGAATCCTCAAGGGGATCTCGTCCCAGATTCGACCTTCTCGGGCGACGGGAAGATGACGCTCGCCTTCAACAGCCGGAGTTACAGCTCGCTCTCCGACGTCGTCGTCCAGGGAGCGAGCAGGATTCTCGTCGCCGGCACCGCGAAGACGCAGATCATCGACAATGCCATGGCGATCGCGCGGCTGGCGCTCGACGGCACTTTCGACGCTACGTTCTATCCGCCGGGAAACGGGAGGAGGCTGGTCGACTTCGACATTGCAGCGCCGGAGAACGACCTCGCGAACCGCCTGGTGCTGCAGCAGGGGCGCATCGTGATCGGCGGGCAGGTCGACATCGCCGGCGATGTCACCTCGGTCGGCGTGGCGCGTCTCGAGAACCAATGGATCTTCGGTGGCGGCTTCGATCAGCTCGAAGTCGGCGACTGGTTTTTACCCCTGCCCTGAGCGGTCGCGGCTTCTGATTCAGAGCCCCGGTAGGCGTTGCTGGGCGCCGACGGCGTGGCGTTGCTCGTGGGCGAGCAGCCACTGCTTGCGCTCCAGACCGCCGCCGTAGCCCACCAGGGCGCCGTTCTTGCCGATGACCCGGTGGCAGGGAACGACGATGCTGATCGGATTGCGGCCGTTCGCAAGGCCCACCGCCCGAGCGGCCTGGGGGAGACCGATGCGCTGTGCAAGCGCGCCATAACTCTCGGTGGCGCCGTACGGAATGTCGAGAAGTGCCCGCCAGACCTTCTGGCGGAAGAGCGTCCCCTCCGGCGCGAGCGCGAGCGAAAACTCGCGCAGCTCTCCCGCGAAGTAGGCCTCGAGCTCGCGCCGAGTCTCGACGAAGGGCCCGTCGTCGGGTCGGGTATCGGTGGGAATGCCTTCTGGGTGTTTGCGCGTCGCCATG
>JBDSRU010000417.1:0-7016 GCA_039929145.1 Thermoanaerobaculia bacterium | reverse complement strand
TCCGGGGCGCGACACTGGCGCTCTTGAGGGTCCGTCTCACGAGGCGGCTCCGCCGGAAAAGCGCCGTGCGGCGCGCAGCGCGAAAGCGAGCTCGCCCGCCGCCTCGATCCTGCCATCCAGCCGGGCCGAGAGCGTGAGCTCGAGCGCACGGCCGAGGGCCGGTCCCGGCGCTTCACCGGCAGCGAGCAGCTCGCGGCCGCCGATCTGCAGGCGAAGAGCACGCAGCTGCGTCCACTCCCTCAGGACCCAGGCACGCTCCCTGGCGCCCTGCGAGGCCAGGACAGCCATCTCCTCGTCCGCCAGTGGTGCTAGCAGGGCGTGCGCGACACTCGGCAGGGGATCTGCAGCAAGTCCGGCAACTGCGGTTTGCAGGCGCAGCGGGCCTTCGGTCGCGAGCTCGCGCTCCTGCGCCGTGAGTGCGAGCCGACTCGCCAGGCGTTTCCGCTCCGCGCCTGAAAGGTCGAGGGTCAGGCAGAGCAACGCCAACCGAAAGGTCGACTCAATGGGCAATCGGGCAGTCGCGACACGCGCCGCGAGCGCCAGATCGACGCGATCGGCGGCGCCCGCGGCCCGCTCCAGCGCCGGGTCGATGGCCGCGAGCAGTGCCATTGAGCGCATGCGGCGAAGGGTGCCGGAGACGCTCGCGGGCCGTCCAAGCGCCCGCCGGAACGCATCGCCGAGGCGTGTCGGCGAAAGCCTCTCCAGCGCCCCTGTCGCGATGGCGAGCTCGGCCTCAACGTGCGTCTCCGGTGTAAGGTCGAAGCCCAGCCTCGCCTCGAACTCGAGGGCGCGCAGAATCCGCGTCGGGTCGTCGCGGAATGAAGCGGGATGCAACGTCCGCAACAGGCCGGCGCGGAGATCCGCCATTCCACCGCCACGGTCGATGAGCGACCCGCCGAAGTCGGGTGCGAGGGGAATCGCCAGACAGTTGACTGTGAAGTCGCGCCGTGCGAGATCGCTCGCGACGGTTCCCGGCGCGATGACGGGAAGCGCCCCCGGAGCCGGGTAGCTCTCGGTCCGCACGAGCGCCAGATCGATGCGCAGGCCGCCCGGCGCCTCGAGCTCGGCAGTTTGAAATTGCGGATGGAGACGCACGCCGCTGCCCAGGCGCTGGGCGAGGCGCGCGGCGAACGCAGCGAGCTCGCCTTCGACGACAAGGTCGAGGTCGAGCTCGCTGCGGCCGAGCCAGAGATCGCGCACCCCGCCACCGATCCAATAGAGCCCGCAGGCGCTCTCCACGGCGACCGCCGCCGCCTCGCGCAGCACGGCCAGGCGTTCCTCGGGCAGGGCGTCGAAACGGCGCAGGATCTCGGCCTCGGGATCGGTGGCAGCCGTTCCGGCGGCCGTCGAGGCTCGCGCCGGAAGCTCCGGAAGCGCCGTGGCATCGGAAGGGGGCCGCATGTCGCGGCAATTCTACCGCCGCTCAGAGGCCGAGGCGCTGAATCCTGCCGGCGCCGAGAATGCGGTCGACCGCGGCGAACAGCGCCGGCGTGGCGTTGACGCGATAGCGCTCCTGCGGCGCGATGCGTACCCGGTCGTCACCGAGGCGCACCTCGAACTCGACCGCCACTTCGCCGGGATGATCGATGAGGACGTCGCGCAGGCGCAGCATCTCGGTCTGCGGCAGCTCGCGGTCGAGCGAGACGAGCACGCCGGATACCAGCTTCTCCACCGCCTTCGAGAGCAGCGTCATTTCCTCCGAGGTCATCTCGTTCTCGGCGCCGCGCTCCCGGACCTGTCCCTTGACGATGACCGCGGCATCTTCGACCAGAAGAGAGTCGTAGCGCTGCAACTGGTCGGCGAAAAGGGTCACCGGGAGAGATCCGTTCAGGTCTTCGAGCACGAAGCGGCCCATGACACGCCCGGCATTCGGTCCGCTCTTGATCTTGGCGCGCGAAATCCGCGTCACCAGCCCCCCCACCGTGGCCGCGCCCTGGAATCCGCCACGCAGCTGGTCGGTGGTGTGACTGACCAGGCGCTTCAGATGGGCCTCGAACTCGATCAGCGGATTCCCCGACAGGTAGAACCCGAGAGCCTCCTTCTCCAACCGCAGGCGCTCGCTCTCGGACCAGGCGGGAATCGTCGACGGCGGCTCTGGCGGGAGAGGGTTCGCGCTCCCCGAGCCGAAGAGATTGCTCTGTCCGGCCTCGAGCTCCCGGCGCCGGCGTTGCGCCTGCTCGGCCAGGCCGGCGATGGCGCCAGCGAGCGCGGCCCTGTGCCCGCCGAGCGAGTCACAGGCGCCCGACTTCACCAGCGCATCGAAGACCTTCTGGTTGACGGCCTGACCATCCACCGCGAGCAGCAGCTGGGCGAGACTCTTGAATCGCCCCTCTGTCCGGCGCGCCACGAGCACCGCCTCGCCGGCACCCTCGCCGACGCCCTTGATCGCGCCGAGTCCGAACCGGATGGCGTCGCCGACCACCGAGAAGCTCCACTCGCTCTCGTTGACGTCCGGCGGGAGGATCGGAATCTTCATCTCGCGACTCTCGTTGACGTACTTGACGATTTCATCCGTGGCGCCCATCTCGCAGGACAGCATCGCCGCCATGAACGCCACCGGATAGTGCGCCTTGAGGTAAGCCGTCTTGTAGGCCAGCATGGCGTAGGCGACGCTGTGGCTCTTGTTGAATCCGTAACCAGCGAACGGCTCGATGTACTCCCAAAGCTCTTCGGCTTTCCGCTTGGCGAACCCGCGCCCGCTCGCGCCGGTGACGAATTTCTCCTTCTGCTTCGCCATCGCCACCGGATCCTTCTTCCCCATCGCCTTGCGCAGGACATCCGCCTCGCCCATGGTGAAGCCGCCGATGGTCACCGCGATCTGCATCACCTGTTCCTGATACGCGATGACGCCGTAGGTCTCCTCGAGAATCGGACGGGTCTCGGCCAGGATGTACTGGACCTTCTTCCGTCCGAGTTTGCGCTGGATGAACTCCTCCACCATGCCGACCGAGAGCGCTCCGGGACGGTAGAGGGCGTTGAACGCCGCGAGCTCCTCGAACCTGGACGGCTGCGCGCGGCGCAACATGTCGCGCATGCCGCTGGACTCGAACTGGAAGATGCCGTTCGTCCGGCCATCGCAGAACAGCCGGAACACCTCGGAGTCGTCCAGTGGCACGGCATCGAGATCGAGATCGATCCCCTGCAGCTTGAGGGTGCGCAGCGTATCGTCCACGACGGTGACGGTCTTCAGGCCGAGAAAGTCCATCTTGAGCAGGCCGAGGCGCTCGACCGCCTTCATGTCCCACTGGGTGGTGATTTCGTCGCGGCTCGTCTTGTAGAGCGGCACGAGCTCGTCGATCGGCACCGGCGCGATGACCACGCCCGCCGCATGGACCGAGGCATGGCGTGTCAGACCCTCGAGCCGGCTGCCGATGTCGACCACTTCCCGGATCTCCGGGTCCTTGGCGACCTCGGCGGCGAGGCTGTCCACGGTTCTCGCCGCCTCCGCCAACGACTTGGTCATGTCGGGCAGAAGCTTCGCCACACGGTCCATCTTGGCGAACGGCAGCCCGAGAACACGTCCGACGTCGCGCAGCACTCCCTTCGCCGCCAGGGTTCCGAAAGTGATGATCTGCGCCACCCGGTCGCGGCCGTACTTCTCGTTGACGTACTGGATCACCTCGCCGCGGCGGCGCATGCAGAAGTCGATGTCGATGTCCGGCATGCTCACGCGTTCGGGGTTGAGGAAGCGCTCGAAGAGCAGGTCGTACTTCATCGGATCGATGTCCGTGATGCGCAGCGCGAAGGAGACCAGCGAGCCCGCCGCCGAACCACGACCCGGACCGACCGGAATGCCGCTCTCTCGGGCGAAGCGGATGAAGTCCCAGACGATCATGAAGTAGCCCGGGAAACCCATCCGTTTGATGACTTCGATCTCGAACTTCAGACGCTCACGATAGAGGTCCATCGAATAGCGCGAGTCGATCGTTCCGCGCCGCGTCATTTCTTCCAGGCGCTCTTCGAGCCCCGCCTTCGCCCGATAGTCGAAGAAGCTGTCGACCGACTCTCCCGGCGGCAGCGGAAATGCCGGCAGATGGAATGTGCCGGAAGGAATCACCACATTGCAGCGCTCGGCGATCGCCACCGTGTTTTCGATCGCCTTGCCGTCCTCGGGGAAAAGCGCGGCCAGCTCGTCGCCTGATTTCAGATAGAACTGGTCCGAGGCGTACTTGAGCCGGTCGGGATCGGAGCGCGCCCGCTGCGTCCCGATGCAGAGCAGGACGTCATGCGCGACGGAGTCGCTCTGACGAAGGTAGTGGCAGTCGTTGGTGACGACCAGCCCCAATCCGAGCTTCTTCGACATGCGCCGCAGGACCTCGTTCGCGGCCCGCTGCTCCGGAATGCCGTGGTCCTGCAGCTCGAGGAAGAAGTTCTCGGGGCCGAGGATCTCGGCGTACTCCCTGGCCCGCACCTCGGCCTCGGCCTCGCGGTTGCTGAGGATCCGCTCGTTGATCTCGCCCTTCAGGCAGGCGGACAGGCCGATGAGCCCCTCGCTGAACTCGCGCAGCGTGTCGTGGTCGATGCGCGGCTTGTAGTAGAAGCCCTGCAGATACGACCGCGTGGTCAGCTTGATCAGGTTCTGATATCCGGCCTGATTGCGCGCCAGGAGAACGAGGTGGTTGCTGCTGCCGCGGGCGGGATTCCTGTCGGTGAGGCTGCCCTGGGCGACGTAGGCCTCGATCCCGATGATCGGTTTGATGCCCGCCTTCATCGCCTTGTCGTAGAACTCGATCGCACCGAACAGGTTGCCGTGATCGGTCAGGCTGATCGCCTTCATGCCGGCTGCCGCGGCGGCCTGGATCACATCGTCCAGGCGGTTGGCGCCATCGAGCAGGCTGTACTGGCTGTGGAGGTGAAGGTGGACGAAATCGGTCATTCTGGGGCGGCCGGATCACTCGCACGGTGCGCAGCCATGCGGTTCGCCCGGTAAATGTACTCGATTCCGGAGCCGATCGTCAGCGCCGCGACGAGATAGACGAAGAATCCCGCGCCGGCCTCGAACAACGGGCCCCGGCTGGACAGGAGCACCGCGATGATCGCGACGAGCTGCGCCGCGGTGTTGATCTTGCTCAGTGGCGACGGCGGGAAACGCGACAGGCCGACCGCCAGATGCAGCACCAGCGCGACGACGACGATGACGACGTCGCGAGTGATCACCAATGCCGTTACCCATGCGGGGATCACCAGACCGGTGCGCAGGTTGGGGATCGCCAACATGACGTAAGCCGTCACCAGCAGGAGCTTGTCGGCCAGCGGATCGAGATAGGCACCGAGCGCCGATTGCTGCCGCCAGAACCGCGCGATGAAGCCGTCCAGGGCGTCGGTGACGCCGGCGATCACGAAGATCCACAGCGCCTGCGTTTCGTCGCCATCGAGCACTGAAATCACGAACCAGGGGATCAGCCCCATGCGCAGGATCGAGAGCAGGTTCGGAATCGTCAGATTCATGATCCCTCCAGCCGATCGAGCGCCCGGCGCAGCATTTCGATCGCTTCGCTCGCCGAAACTCCGGACCCTGCCTGACAGAGAAGCAGGTCCTCGAAGAGTCCGCAGGCCGCTCCCGCCCGGCAGAGCGCCTCTCTGCCGCCAGAGCGCGGCAGGACGCAAGCCCCTGAACGATCGCCGGTTTCGAGCAGCCGCAGGAGCGCTGCGGCCGCGTCAGAGCGGCGCAGGACCGCGTCCGGCGAGAAGCGATGCAGCGTTTCGTCGATCGTCATCAGGCCGAGATTCGCGACGCGGGCAATCTCGTCGCGCGACGGGTGATCGACGATGTCCGAGGCGATCTGCGCCGCCCCGGGCCGCGCCGTTCGGATCTGCGGCACCATCCAGTAGAGAAGCACTGCGAAGTCGGCCCGCGTCAGCACGACCTTGTCGCGCAGGCCCCGCACCTGCTCGGGCGAGTTGAGCAACCGCCACGCGAACTTGGCGCGCGCCAGCTCGGTCTGCAGGAACGCATCGCCTGGATCCCTCCCGGCAAGTCCCTCGATGAGCGCCATTCCCGTCCGCGCGTCGCCGACCGCGAGCTCGAGCTGCCCGCGGCGCAGCACCAGACTGGCGTCCGCGGGCGTGGAGGCCTGGAGCGCCTTCACCGCCGCCAACTCGCCGAGCGCATCGTCAGCAGCGCTCGCCATCTCCATCGCCGACCGCAGGGCGCCTTCGGAGTTCGGCCAGAAACGTTCCAGGCTCGCCAGGTGCCAAGCGGCGACCTCTCGCCGCCCGGATCTCAACGCATCGGAGAACTGGTTGCGCACGACCTCCAGTGAGCGCGCAGAGAGAGCGCGGGCGCGCTCCGCGGCCACGGGCGAACGCGTCGCAACGGCCGTATAAGCGACAAACGCCTCCGTGAGATCGCCGGCATTCTCCTGCGACCACCCCAGAGCCAGAGCGAGCGGCAGGCAGTCCCCGGCGGAAGGAGCGAACGGACGGAGGAAGTCGGCCGCCGTGCGCGCCTGCCCGCTGACGATCAACGCTTGAGCGCGCAGCGTCTGAGCGGCGAGCCAGGCTGGGTCTTCTTCGATCGCCTGGTTGGCAAGGCGCAGCGCCGAAGCCGCGTCGGACGAGCGCATGAGCTCGCGATAGGTCTGCTGGAGTCCGGAACGTTGTGCCTCAGCCGTCTGCGCTCCGCAGTCGGCGGTCGGATCGAGCAGGAAGCTGCGGAGTGCTGGATCGACAGCCGGCACCGGCGCAGCGGTTTTGACGGGCGAGCATGCGACCGCGACCGTCAGGCCGAGAAACCCTGCCGCCGCGAGCCGGCGTCGGAACCGCATGATCGTCTCCGGCCGGTCAGCCTTCGCCCGAGTGAGCGATGGTCGCGATGGCGTGCTTGTAGACCATGACCTCCCGCCCCGCGAGCTCCACGACGACCGCGAAGCGGTCGAAGCGGCGGATTTTGCCTTCGAGGTGCTTGCCGGTCACGAGCTCGATGCTCATCGGCCGGCCGTCCTTCAGACTCTGGAAGAGGAAGCCGTCTTGAATGTTGATGCTCGGTTTGTTCATCCTACCCTCCGCCGCCCGGT
>JBDSRU010000416.1:0-3653 GCA_039929145.1 Thermoanaerobaculia bacterium | reverse complement strand
CCTGGTCGACGAGCGTCGCGATTCCGAAGTCGAGCAGCTTCGCCCGCCCGCCGCCGTCGACGAGGATGTTCGAGGGCTTGAGATCGCGGTGAACGACGAGGTTGGAGTGAGCGTAGGCGACCGCGTCTGCCACCTGAAGAAACAGCTCGAGCCGCGCGCGCACCGGGAGGCGATGCGCATCGGCAAAGCGGTCGATCCGCAGGCCGTCGACGAGCTCCAAAACGAGGAACGGCTGCCCGGCCGTCGACACGCCGGCGTCGAAGAGGCGCGCGATGCCGGCGTGGGAGAGGCGAGACAGGATCGAACCCTCGCTGCGGAAGCGCTCCGATCCGCGCTCCTCGAAGAGGGACGGGTGAAGAAGCTTCACGGCAACGTCGCCTTCGAAACGGCCGTCGTTGCGCCGCGCCCGCCAGACCGTTCCCATGCCGCCCGCGCCGATGCGAAGGACGAGCTCGTATGCGCCGAACGTCCGGCCCTCGAGAGTCACCGCCGCCATCGGCGCCGTGAGCGGAGGCACCGGCGGCCGCCCCATGAACCCGGAGGCGACCGCACGATCGTGTTCGCCGATGTGCCGTTCGAACGCCTCGGCGAGCGCCGGGTCGCTCTCCCGCAGGGATCGCGCGATCTCTCGCACGAGCTCGTCGCGCCGCTCGCCCTCGAGCTCGAGCGCCTGATCGAGGAGGGGCGAGAGCCGGTTCCAGAGCGATTCGTCGACGAAAGCCACGATTCCGGAATAGTAATCGAAGCGCGGAACCCCACACGGCGACACTTCTTCGGGCGATTTCGATCCCTCCTGTCGCCTTCCCCCTTCCGTTCTCGATCCATCTAGAAACCGCACTTCTAGGGGCCGGCGGACTCGCGCACCGGGACGAGCGCCAGAGTGGGAGAAACGATGCGAACGAACCATCAGAGTGTCCGATCCGGACGGTTGCTTGCTGGGGTCGCTTGGGCGCTGACGACTGCGGTCCTCGCCGCCGCGGCAGGAGCTCAAGTTTCGGGAGCCCTGTCGCCGGTTCGTGCGCAGAAGATCGCCAATCAGACGATCGGGAGCTTCCCGGTGCAGGAGAACGACCACTTCGGGGCGACCTTCGCCGTGGGCGACTTCAACGGCGACGGCCGGGACGATCTCGCGACCGGAGTTCCGGACGACGACGGCCCGACGACAGCTCCGGTGACCGATGGCGGCGCGGTCATCGTCAGCCAGTACTTTCCGACCACCGGCCTCGACCCGGTGAAGCTGGTTCGCCAGTCGGCCGGGCTCGACGCGCCGGAGACAGAGGACAAGTTCGGCGGCGCCTATCTCTTCGACGACGAGCCACACGCCAAGCAGCTCGCCTCGTGTGATTTCAACCATGACGGTTTCGACGATCTCGCGGTGGGAATACCCGAGGAGGACTTCGGCGCGATTGGATATTCCGGCGCAGTGCAGACCCACTATGGCCGCGCCGGCAGTTTTCCGGGATTCGGCTCCGAATTCTTCACCCAGAACACCGCTGGAATTCCAGGAGATGCCGAAGAGTTCGACCGCTTCGGCAGGGCTCTCGCCTGCGGCGACTTCGACGGCGATGGTTTCGACGATCTCGCGATCGGCGTCAGTAGCGAAGACCTCGGTGACTCGAACCCCGCCGCCGGAATGATCGACGTCCTGCCCGGGTGGTCCGGCGGGCTCGCGTCGGATTTCGCCTATTCGATCGACCAGGACACCTCGGGAGTCGAAGGTGGGAGCGAAGGGCAAGACCAGTTCGGCTACAGCCTTGCAGTGGGGAACTTCGACGGCGACGCCTACGACGACCTTGCTATCGGCGTGATCGGGGAGGACGAAGTCGGCGCGGTGCAGATTCTTTTCGGCAGCGCCACCGGCTTGAACGGCGCGCGCGACCTGTTCTTCTACGACGAAGACCTCGGTGGGACGAGGGAGACCAGCGACGACTTCGGAGAGGTGCTGGTCGCCGGCGACTTCGATGGCGACGGGTACGACGACCTCGCGATCGGGGTCCCGAACGAGGAGGCTGGAACCACCGGCAACTCAACGAACTCCGGTGAGGTCAAAGTCGCTTTCGGCGCCGCAGGCGGTTTCGACCTGGCGCGTTCGCGGCGGTTCACGCAGAGCTCGCTCCCTTCGGCGGGCGAGACCTCCCAGCAAGGCGATCATTTCGGCGCGGCGCTCGCCGCCGGCGATTTCAACCGCGACGGTTGCGACGACCTCGCGATCGGCGCGCCCGAGGAGGGAATCGCGACCGCCGACGGCAAGGACGGCCACGTGACGCTGCTGATGGCGAACTGCACCGGCGGATTCGCGTCGGGTACGGCGCGCGGGATCATCGCCGGCTCGAACGGCTATCCTGGCAACGTCAACGAGCACAACAAGAACTTCGGCTGGACGCTCGTGGCGGGCGACTTCGACGGCGACGGCCACGACGACCTCGCGATCGGCGCGCCGTTCGAGACCGCGGCCGGCCTGGGTGACGCCGGCGCCCAGACGATCCTCTACGGCTCGCTCTTCTCCGACGGCTTCGAGACCAACAACGCTACCTACTGGTCGGCCGTAGCTCCCTGAGAGGTGTCGTCTTCTCCCTCAATTCCGGCGGCCTCGGCGACGCCGGTGCGCAGACGATTCTGTACGGTTCGCTCTTCTCGGACGGCTTCGAGACCGCCGATCTCGAGGCATGGAATCACGTGCCCTGACGCCTGCGGAAGGGTGGCGGCCCTGCAAATCGAGAGAACGGGGGAGCGATCGACGCGGGGCTGGGCCGATTCAGCTCACGGCGGCCGTCCAGCCGCGTCGATTTGGCTCGAGTCGACGGTCAGGCGAGGGCGTCGCGTGCGGTACTGACCACGATCGGAAGGTCGACAGTGAACACGCAGCCCACCCCGGGGAGGTCGCGCACGCTGAGAATCCCCCCGTTCGCTTCGACTCCCTGGCGCGCGATCAGCAGCCCGAGCCCAAGTCCGCTCCGGTCGGCGGCGCGCTGGAGGTAGGGCCGAAAAGGTACGTCCACAAAAGCCGGCGGCAGGCCGCCGCACTCGACTTCGATGTCGATGCGCACCCGGGACGGATCGCTCGTCGTGTCGGTGCGAATCGAGATTCGGCCGGAGGGTCGGGAGAACTTGAAGGCGTTCTGGATCAGGTTTCCGATCGCGGCCGCGAGCAGCTGGCGGTCGACTTGAAGCGAGACGCCCTGCGCCACCGGCGTGACCGTGACCTCGCGGAAGAGCGCCCGGGCCTGAATGATGGCGACGAGCTCGATTTCCTCCATGAACTCGGCGAGGTCGACCATGTCGCGACGGTTCGTACCCGCGTCGAGCCGGACTTCCGCCAGCGAGACATCGATCAGCTCGCGCAGGCCCAAGAGCGAGCGGCCGAGCATGAGGCCGGTATTGCTGGCGATCCCCACCGTGCCGGTCTTCAGCGTCTCGTATCCGAGTTGGGCGTTGTTGAGGAGATTGCGCAGTTCATGGGCGAAAATTCCCAGGCGCTCCGTGTGCTCGCTGGCGACCGAGCGATCCCGCTGACGTGAAAACTCGGTCACCGCTTCCGCGATCACCTCGTCGAGACAGCGGTTCAGGGTGCGGAACTCGTCGGGCGTAATCGGGGCGTCGAGCTCCGCGGCGAGATCGGTGATCGCCTGGCAGATATCGCCGTAGCCCTGGAC
>JBDSRU010000415.1:0-13001 GCA_039929145.1 Thermoanaerobaculia bacterium | reverse complement strand
CCCCCTGCTGTCCCGAGCGTTCACGCGACCGCTCGGCGAGCGCGCCGCCTAGCCGCCGCCCGAGGCTCTCGAGCGCCGGCGCGAGCTCCGGGATCAGGGGGCCGGAATCCCGGCAGCGCCGTGGCGTTCCCCGACAACTGGTGGCAGGGGCCGCGCCTCGCGGTCGAGGTAGTCGACGACGTCGGCCTTGCTGCGCAGGTCGTCGGTCCAGCGGTCGATCTCGTCGTTGAGCCGGCGTTCGCGCAGCACCGCGCGGATGCTCTCGCGCACCGAGTCGAGGGCGGGAATATCGCCGGGGCCGGCGCCATTCTTCCTGAGCTCCGGCAGCAACTCCTCGTCGTAATAGTGCCCGATGTCGTCGACGCTGACGAAGACCCGCGGTCCGAGCCGCTCCTCGACATAGGCGAGCACCGAAAGCTGGCGCGCGAGGAGCTGGCGGAGCGCAGTCTCGTCGAGCCCCAGGCGCAGCAACTCGGCGCGAAACGCCTCCTCCGAGGGAAAGCGCGATCGGGTCTCCTCCATCTGGCGGTCGACGGCAGCGAGCGGACTCTCTTCGAAGCCGAAGCGGTCGACCTCGTGCAGGCGCAGCTTCTGCTCGATGGCCATGTCCAGCGCCCGACGGCGCTCGTCGGCAACTTGCTCGCCGGCGATCTCCGGCACCAGCCCCAGCCGCAACACGCGTTCGATGTCGGAGTTCAGGATCGGATCCTCGTCGACGACCGCCACGACGCGATCGACCAGGGTCGGTTCGCCCGCTGCCGGAATCTGTGCCCGGACGGAGTCCACCGCGCTCGTCGAGACGAGCGCGACGAAGGCAACAAGCAGCGGCGGAAGGGGGCGGGAGCGCAAGCGGAGGGTCTCGTCCGGATGCTAGCATCCGGCTTCGGATGTCCGGGAAACGCTCGAAGATCAAGGTCGGCCTGGCGCAGATCGATGCCCGGCTCGGCGACCTCGAATTCAATCTCGCCCACCACCTCGAGTGGATCGGCCAGGCGCAGGCTGAGGGCGTCGAGCTGCTCCTCTTTCCCGAGCTCTCGCTCACCGGCTACCGGCTCCTTCACCTGACACCGCGGGTCGCCATTCATCCCGCGACCTCGCCGATCATCGACCGTCTGCGCGAGGCCGCGCCGGGCATGGCGATCGTCGTCGGCTGCGTCGAAGAGGACGAAAACGGCGCGCTTTTCAACAGTGCCCTGCTGCTCGGCGGCGGCGAGATCACCCACGTCCACCGCAAGCTCTACTTGCCGACCTACGGCATTTTTCAGGAGGGACGCTTCTTCAGTGAGGGGCGCAAGCTCCGCATGGCGAAGCTCTTCGACAATCCTTTCGGCGTGCTGATCTGCGAGGATTTCTGGCACTCCGATCCGGCCGAGAAGCTCGCCCGCCACGGCGCGAAGCTGATCGCCATCGTCTCGGCCTCGCCGGGCCGCATCGGTCCTGAAGAGATGCCGCCGTCGCAGGAGGCCTGGGAATCGCTGACCCGCGCCTCGGCGCTGCTCAACACGTCCTGGATCGTCTACTGCGGGCGCGTCGGTTGGGAAGAGGGCACCTTCTACACCGGCGGCAGCCATATCGTCCGTCCCGGCGGCGAGCTCCTGGCGCGGGCCCCCTACCTCGAGGAGCACCTGCTCACTGCAGAGATCGACCTGCGAGAGGCCGATCGACTGCGATGGCGTCTGCCGATCCTCGCCAACGAGCGCAGCGACATCGAGTGGGTCGAATGAGCGGGCTCGTCCGCAGAATCGCGCAGCGCCGATGATCCGCAAGGACGAAGTCGCCGGACGTCTGAAGCTGAACGAAGCGCTCGCGGTCGCCGCGCTCGCCGACTTCCTCCGCGATGGGGTCGAGAACGCCGGCAATGCCGGCAGCGGGGGGCTCGTGCTCGGCCTCTCGGGCGGCGTCGACTCGGCGCTCGCGGCGGCGGTCGCCGTTCGCGCCATCGGCACGGAGCGGGTGCACGCCTTCTATCTGCCTTACCGCACGTCCGATCCGCAATCGGCGCTCGACGCCGCGGCGGTCGCCGCGAAGTTCGGCCTCGCCCTGACGACGTTCGACATCACGCCGCAGGTCGATGCCTACTTCGACCGTGTCGACACGGAAGCGGATCGCGTCCGCCGGGGCAACAAGATGGCGCGGGAGCGCATGTCCATCCTTTTCGACCAGTCGAAGAAGCACGGCGCGCTGGTCACCGGCACATCCAACAAGAGCGAGATCCTGCTCGGGTATTCGACCGTCTTCGGCGACAACGCGAGCTCGCTCAATCCGATCGGCGACCTCTACAAGCAGCAGGTCTGGCAGCTCTCGCGCTTTCTCGGCGTGCCCGATCAGGTCGTCGCGAAGCGGCCCTCGGCCGATCTCTGGCCGGGGCAGACCTCGGAGGCCGAGCTCGGCTTCGAGTACGCCATGGCCGACGAGGTGCTCTACCTGATGTTCGATCAGGGCCTGACCGCCGAGGAGGTGGTCGACCGCGGCTACCCCGAAACCGTCGTCGCCCGCATCGTCAAGCTCGAGCGGGCGAACCGTTTCAAACGGCGGCTGATGCTCATTGCGCGCCTCTCCGGCAGCGCCATCAACCTCGACCGCGAGATCCCGCGCGATTGACCGGGCGCCTCCTGCTGGTCGCAACGCCGATCGGCAATCTCGACGATCTCCCGCCGCGCGCCGTCGCCGCTTTCGCCGCAGCCGACCTCGTCGCCTGTGAGGACACCCGGAGAACCGGCCTGCTGCTCCACAACCTGGGGATCAAGAAGCCGCTCGTCTCGCTGCACGAGCACAACGAGCGCGCTCGCACCCCGTCGGTCCTCCACGCACTCGGCGAAGGCAAGACGGTCGCCGTCGCTTCCGACGCCGGCACACCCCTGCTCTCCGATCCCGGCTACGTCCTGACGCGCTCCGCGATCGCCGCTGGTCACAGAGTCGAAGCGATCCCCGGCGCCTCTGCGCCGCTCGTGGCCCTCCTCGTCTCCGGACTGCCGCCGCATCCGTTCACTTTCGCCGGCTTCCCGCCGCCCAAGAGCGGCAAGCGCCGAGGTTTCTTTCGCCGGTTCGCCGGAATCGGCCACACCCTGGTCCTCTTCGAGTCTCCGCACCGTATCCTCGCCAGCCTCTCCGACGCGATCGCCGAGCTCGGCGATCGCGAAGCGGCGCTGGCGCGCGAGCTCACGAAGATGAACGAGGAGGTCTTGCGCGGCAGGCTCAGCGAGATCCTGGCGAACCTGGAGGCGCGGGACCGAGTCCTCGGCGAGCTCGTGCTGGTCGTCGCCGGCGGCGCAAGCGGCGCGCAGGAATCGAGCACGGAGGGAGAGGGTGCGAACGAAGTTGACGGATCCAGCGCCGACGCCGATACCGGCGAGGGCGACTGACGAGCGCACGGCTCTCCCTTTACTGGAGCTTCTTCTTTATTTCTTCGCTCTGCTCCGCGACGCCTGCGCGGAAGTTGCCCTCCATCCGCTCCACCCAGGCCCTGTAGCCTTCCGGATCGACGAACGGATTGCGCATTCCCATGCCGCGCGTCGCGGCCTCGCGCTTCCTGGTGAGATCGAAGAAGCCGCCGTGCGGTGCGAGGAAGATCTGCACCGGCAGCGACTTCAGGGTCGCAAACGTGCGCTCGAAGTCGGCGGCGATGCCGGGATAGCTCTCCTTGCCGACGAAGCGGTAGTCGAGGATCGACGCGCTGCAGACCACGACGCCGTCGAGGCTTCCAGCCTTGAACGTCCAGGTCGTGCAACCCTTCGTGTGGCCGGGAGTGAGGCGCGCCGTGAGCTCGGCGCCGCCCAGCGTCACCTTCTCACCGTCAGCGAGGCGGCGATCGACCTTCACCTCGGGGAACAGGCCTTCGTCGCCGAAGCTGAAGTCGTTCTTTCCACCGCTCTCGAGAAGCGGCGCGTCAGCGGCGCTGGCGTAGAGCTTCGCGCCGCTCGCAGCCTTGAGCTCGGCAAGCCCGCCGGCATGATCGAAGTGCGCATGACTGTTGAGCAGGATCTTCACGTCGTTCAGCTTGAAGCCGAGTTTTGCGACGTTGGCCGCGATCTGTGGCGCGGTCTCGGCGAAGCCGCCGTCGATCAGGATGTGGCCTTCGGGCGTGGTGATCAGGTAGGCCGCGATGTCGGAGGCGCCGACGTAGTAGAGATTGTCGGCGATGCGGAACGGTTCGACCGGCTGGTTCCACGACTTCCACTCGGGGTTGGACTGCGCCGACGCGCTCGCGCTTCCGAGCGCGAAAAGCGCACACAATGAAAAAATGGCGATTCGGTTCATTTGCCGGACCCTTCCCCTGCTGTAAGCGATGGCGGCGGGCTAGCCTCTAGAGGCGGCCGGTGATCCAGCAGCCGCCGAGCACCTGGGTGCCGCGGTAGAAGACCGCGGCCTGACCCGGAGTGATCCCGCGCTGCGGTTCGGCGAAGTCGATCTCGACCCGGCCCTTCGGCGCCGTGCCTTGCGGCCGCACCAGCGCTGCGACTCCCGGATGCCGCGAACGGATCTTCACGGTCACTTCAACCGGCTGTCCGGCGCCGTTGGGCGGTCCGCCGATCCAGTGCAACCGCTCGCCGGCGAGGCCCGGCGCCATCAGGTCGGCCTCGTCGCCGACGACGACTGCATTCTCCGACGGCAGGACCTCGAGAACGTACAGGCGCTTGCTCGAGGGAACGCCGAGACCGCGGCGCTGCCCGACCGTGTAGCGGTAGTACGGCTCCCCTTGACCGAGCTTTTCGCCGTCCACTGTCCGCACCTCGGCAGGCTGAGAATCCGGCGCTGCGCCGTACCTGCCCGGATGCTCGGCGATCTGCCCCTCGACAAACTCACGGATGCCCGAGGCGACGAAGCAGACCTCCATCGATTCTCCCTTCTCGGCCACCACGAGTCCTGCCCGGCGGGCGAGATCGCGCACTTGCGGTTTGGTCATCTCGCCCAGGGGGAACGAGGCCGCGGCGAGCTGCTCCCGGGTGAGCTCGAAGAGGAAGTAGCTCTGGTCCTTGTCGAGGTCGACTGCGGTGTGCAGCTCCGGCCCATCGGGCCCCGTCAGAATACGGGCGTAGTGCCCGGTCGCGATCCGCGCCGCGCCGAGGCGCGCCGCGCGCTCCTGCAGCAGATCGAACTTCACGAAGGTGTTGCAGCGCACGCAGGGAGAGGGGGTTCGCCCGCCGAGATAGTCGCGGACGAAAGGATCGACGACGTGCTGGCGGAACTCCTCGTCCATCTTCAGCGTGTAGTGCGGAATGCCGGCCTGTGCCGCCACCCGCTTGGCATCACCCAGGTCGAGCGAAGAGCAGCAGCGCCCGTTCACGCGTTCGCCGGAGTGGTCCCACAGCAGCATCGACAGGCCGACCACCGGTTCGCCGCGCTCGGCGAGGAGCCAGGCCGTCACCGAGGAATCGAGGCCGCCTGACATGGCGACCGCTACCAGTTGCGGCGAGGTCATCGCATCTCTCCCACCGGAACGGCGCGCGCCGAGCGCAGGACGGCGACCGCATCGGCGAGCACCGGCAAGAGGCGATCGACTTCGTCCTCGGTATTCGGCAAGCCGAAGGAGACCCGCAGGGAGGCGATCGCCTCGTCGAACGGCATCCCCATGGCAGTGAGTGTCGGACTCGCTTGAACCGTGCCGGAGCCGCAGGCGGCGCCGGTCGAAACCGCGAAACCGGCGAGGTCCAGGCGGATCATCAGCTCCTGGCCGACGACGCCCGGAAAGGCGACATGGGACGTGTGCGGCAAGCGAGAAGCGGAGGCGCAATGGACGAGTGACCCCGGAATGGCAGCCAGCCCGGCCTCGAAACGATCCCGCAACCGCCGCAGTTGCTGTTCGCGCGCCGCCAGGTCGCGTCCCGCCACGGCGCAGGCGACGCCGAACCCGACAACCGCCGGGACGTTCACCGTCCCCGCCCGGCGTTGCCGCTCCTGGGCGCCGCCGATCAGGAGCGGGGAGAATTCGGCGCCGGCACGGATCCAGAGCGCCGCCGCACCGAGCGGGCCGTGGAACTTGTGCCCCGCCAGCGTAAGGTAATCGACTCCAAGCATCTGAACCGAGACCGGGATTTTTCCAACCGCCTGGACGGCGTCACAGAGCACCGGAACGCGGGGCGCCCCCTGCTCGGACAGCGTCCGGCCGAGCTCGGCGACCGGCTGCAGAGTGCCGAGCTCGTTGTTGGCCAGCATGAGCGCGGCAAGAATGGTCCCCCCACCGGCCGCCGCAGCGGCTTCGGCCATGCGGGCTACCGAGACGACGCCGTCCATTTCTGGCGGAACCCGGACCACTTCCACTCCCACCCTGGGCGCTGCGGCCTGCGCCGCGCCGAGGATCGAGGGGTGCTCGAGGGCCGAGAGGACCAGCCGCCCTCCCGGGCGCGGTCCCGGGCGATGGTCGGCGAGGAGACTCGCGACGACCGCGTTGTTGGCCTCCGTCCCCGAAGAGACGAAGACGATCTCTTCGGGTGTCCGGCAGTCGATGAACTCTGCGACCTGCTCGCGGGCGGCCTCTACCGCCTCCCGCGCGGCCTGGCCGAAGCGATGCACCGAGGACGGATTTCCCCACTTTCCGGGGCTGCCGCCGTCGCCCCCGAGCCAGGGGAGCATCGCCTCACGGACCTCCGGATCGAGGGGGGTCGTGGCGTTGTGGTCGAAGTAGGCGCCGCGCATGACAGGGGGATTCTACCGCTCACGCCTCCGGCACCGGATCTGCAACAATCGAACCCGTGATCGCCCCCCGTCTTCGACCTCGTTTCTCTCGCAGCCTGCTCTCCGGCGGAGGCCTGCTGCTCGGGCTCGCCCTGCTCGCTCCTCTCGCGCTGTCGCGGCCGCTGCCAGCGGTCGACCAGAAGGATCTGCCCGAGGAGTACCGCCTGTGGCTCGAAGAAGTCGACGCGATCGTGACCAAGGAGGAGCGCGACGCCTTCCTCCACCTCGAGAAGGACTATCAGCGTGACGCCTTCATCGAGCGCTTCTGGCAGGCCCGCGATCCGTTCCGCGACACCGTGCGCAACGAGATGCGCGAGACCTGGATCGCCCGCGTCGACCAGGCCAGGAACGCTTTCGGCAGCCTCAAGGAGGAGCGCGCCCGCTTCTTCCTGCTCAACGGCCCGCCGGCGGCGCGCATGGAGGGGCAGTGCTCCGGCACAACCTGGCCGCTCGAGATCTGGGCCTACCAGCGCAGCGAGCGCATCCATGAGGATGTCGTCCTGTTCGTCTTCTATCGCCCCTTCTCGCAGGGCCCTTTCCGGCTCTGGTATCCCGACGAAGGGCTCGCCAGGTTGATGCAGTTCGTGCCGATCGGATCGAGCAACGCCGCCATCCTCGAAGAGCTGTCGCGCAACTGCATGCAGCGCGACGACATCGCAGCGGCCCTGCGGACTGTCCTCAATCGCAGCCAGATGGACTTCCAGCGCACGCTGGACGCCGCGCTCGCCCCGATCGCGCCGACGTCGCGCGAATGGGTTGCCACCTTCAACTCCTATTCGACCGACCTGCCTGCCGACGCGGCGCCTTTGACCGCCGAGCTCGCCCTCTCCTTTCCCGGCCGCCGCCAGAGCCGGTCCGTGATGCAGGGCACGCTCTCGGTCGCGACCGAGCATTTGAAGCACACCGACAACGCCGGCGCCCGGTCGTTCGATTTCCAGTTGAACGGCGAGATCCTGATCGGCAAGAAGCTCTTCGACGCGTTCCGCTACAAGTTCAACATTCCGCTCGGCGCCCCCGCAGCGTCCGGCATCGCGACCGCCGGCACCACGACCGCCGGCATCGCGGAGGGAGCCGCGACTGCAGAAGCCGTCCCGGAATCGGCCACCGCGACAGACGCGGGCGCGGAGACCGCTTCTACCGCCTCCGATTCCGCCGCGTTTGTCATCCCGGCGACGATTCCGCTGGTCTTCGAACGCTTCCTGCGCCCCGGCAAGTACACCCTCATCCTGAAGCTCGAGGACCTGAACGGCGGCGGCTACTTCCGCAAGATGGTCGAAGTCGAAGTGCCGGCGGTTGAAGGGCCGGTGCCGCCTGCCCCCGACGAGCTTTCGGCCACCATCTTCGCCGAGGCGAACGCCGCCCTCTCGACGCTCGACAACACGATCCGGCTGGTTCCGCCGCGCGGCGAGCTGCAGGCGGGACTGGTGCGCTTCGATAGCCTGACCACCGGCACCGCGATCTCGGAGGTGCTCTTTACCCTCGACGGCCGGGCGATTCTGCGCAAGAACCGGCCGCCCTACTCGGTCGAGCTCGACCTCGGCCAGGTGCCGCGCACCCGGCTCCTGCACGCGAGCGCCTTCGACGACTCCGGCAAGGAGGTCGCCTGGGACGAGATCCAGGTCAACGCCAGCGCTCACCGGTTCCGCATCCGGCTCATCGAGCCACGGCGCGGCGCGCACTACGACAAGAGTCTGCGCGCCGAGGCGGAGGTCGAGATTCCGGAGGACGGCGCTCTCGACCGGGTCGAGTTCTTCCTCAACGAGAGCCTGGTCGCGACGCTCTTCCAGGAGCCGTTCACGCAGGCGATCGCGCTGCCCCCGGACGGCAGCATCGCTTACGTGCGCGCCGTCGCCTACCAGGTCGACGGCAACCAGACCGAGGATCTGGTCTTCGTCAATGCTCCCGACAACCTCGAGGAGCTCGATGTGCAGTTCGTGGAGCTCTACACCACGGTGCTCGACCGCGAGAACCGGCCGGTGAGCAACCTCGAGCAGAGCGACTTCAAGGTCTTCGAGGATGACGTTCCGCAGCAGATCTCGCGCTTCGAGCACCTCGAGAACCTGCCCATCCATGTCGCCATCCTGCTCGACGTCTCGGCGTCGATGGAGCCGAACCTCGTGCAGGCCAAGGCGGCGGCGCTCGAGTTCTACGAGCGCGCGATCAAGCAGAAGGACCGCGGCGCGCTCATCGTCTTCAACGACCACCCCCTGCTCGCCGTCAAGCTCACCAACCAGGTGCAGGCGCTTGCCGGCGGCCTCGCCGGTCTCAAGGCGGAGCGCGGGACCGCGCTCTACGACTCGGTGGTCTTTTCGCTCTTCTACTTCAACGGCGTCAAGGGTCAGCGCGCGATTCTGCTGCTCTCCGACGGCAAGGACGAGGGCAGTCGTTTCAACGTCGAAGAGACGCTCGACTTCGCTCGCCGAGCCGGAATCGCCGTCTACACCGTCGGGCTGAACATTCCGCGCTCCGATTCGGAGGTGCGCCGGGTGCTGAAGAAGCTCGCCGAGGAGACCGGCGGGCGCAACTTCTTCATCAAGGAGACCTCCGAGCTCGAAGCGATCTACAGCGCCATCCAGCTCGAATTGCGATCGCGCTATCTGCTGGCCTACCAATCGACGAACGCCGAGCGGGAGCTGCGTTTCCGGCTCGTCGACCTCAAGGTCGATCGCTCGGGCCTCGACGCCAAAACGATCCGCGGCTACTACCCTTAAGTTTCGGGGCGTTGCCGCGCTAGGATCGCCGCCCGCCCTGCCCATGAACCTTCGCGCTCTCGCTCTCGTTCTCCTCCTCGCGCTCGGCGGTACGGGAGCCATGGGAGCCATCGGAGCCACCGGAATCAGCGGAACCAGCGGAGCTATCGGAGCCAGCGCGGCGCAAGCGCCGCCTGGAGAAGCGCCCGTCGTCGCGCCGGCGACCGAAGCCTCGACCTTTCTCGCCGACGTCGAGCCGCTCCTCTCCGCCGCGGAGCGCGCCGCCTACCTCGCGCTCACCCGGCCCTATCAGCGCCAGGCGTTCGAGCGCCGATTCTGGGAGTTGCGCGACCCCTATCCCGAGACGCCGCGCAACGAGCTCGAGGAGCGTTTTCGCGAGCGCCTGCGACTCGCCCGGGAGCGCTACTCCGCTCCCACCGACGAGCGCTTCCGCATGATGCTGCTGCTCGGCGAGCCGGGCCGGCGCCTCATGCTGCGCTGCGCGGAGGTGCTGTGGCCCGGTGAGATCTGGTTCTTCGGCCCCACCGACCGCATCCCCCAGGGTTTCGCGCTGGTGTTCGTCTCCGGCGGCGTCAACACGGACTCTCCGCATCGCCTCTGGTCGCCGCGCTCCGGATACCAGGAGCTGCTGCTCTGGTCGGCCTCGCCCACCGGCGACCTCGCCGCCGAAGCGACCGACCGGATTCCACGCGACTGCCCGCGCGGCGACGAAATCGTCGGCGGAATCGCGGCGGCCTCCGACTGGAACGACATCGAGAAGCGCTACGAAGTCGTCCCGCATCCCAACCCGGAGTGGGTGCGAACCTTTCTTTCCTACTCGACCGACCTGCCGGAGGGAGCAATCCCGCTGGCCGCCGAGGTCGAGATCCGCTTCGCCGGCCGCAACCAGAGCCGGACGATCGTCGACGCCAGCGTGATCGTCGAAACGGCCGCCCTGCGCGGCGCTCCCGACACCACGGGTGCGCCCTCAGCCGTGCCCACCATGGCGCTGCTGCTGGACGGCGAAGTGCTGCGCGGCGACGAGCTGTTCGATCATTTCCGTTACCGCTACGAGCTCGCGAGCGAGCAGCTGCTCTCCGGTGCGACCCTGCCGTTCGCCGCCCGACGGTACCTGCGCCCGGGCAGCTATACCCTCGTCGTCCGCCTGCAGGAGCCGGCGAGCGGACGCGCCTTCCGGCGCGAGCTGCCGCTCGAGGTGCCGCCGCCGGACACGCTCTCCGCGGCGGCCGCAGCGCAACAGCCGATGACCGGTTCCGGTTCCGGTGCCGGCGCGGACGCGAGCGCAGTCGACCGCCACACGTCGACACCGTCGACGGCGCTGGCGCGGACCGCGACACCAGGCGGGGAGGCCGCCGCTCCGGCAGCGGCGCGGGAGCCCTCCCTGCGCCTGCTCGCACCGCTCGGTCAATTGACCCTCGGCCGGATGTGGGTGGAGGCCGACGTCCGCGGTGTCGTCCCGGCCCGGGTCGATTTCACCCTCGACGGAAAGCCGCTGCTCTCCAAGCGTCGTGCGCCGTTCTCGGTCGAGATCGATCTCGGGAGGTCGCCGCGCCTGCGCCGGCTCGAAGCCGCTGCCTACGACCTCGCAGGCGAGGTCGTCGCCGCCGACGAAGTTCTGCTCAACAGCGGACCGCATCGCTTCGCGCTGCGGCTGACCGAGCCGCAGCGGACGCCCGCGACCGGGATGCCTCTCGAGGCGCGGGCCGAGGTCGACGTGCCCGAAGGCGAGGAGCTCGACCGGGTGGAGTTCTACCTCAACGAGACCCGGCTCGCGACGCTCTATCAGCCGCCGTTCGCGGTCGCGCTCGCCACGCCACCGATCGCGGGCCTCACCTACCTCAAGGCCGTCGCCTTTCTCGCCGGCAGCGGCGGCGCCACTGAAGACGTGCGGGTGCTCGGAGCCTCCGCCTCCGACGAGGCGGTCGACGTCGACTTCGTGGAGCTTTTCGCCGCCGTCCTCGACAAGCGTGGCAGGCCGGTGACCGATCTCACCGCCGACAAGTTCCGGGTGCTCGAGGATGGCAAGGAGCAGGCCGTGCGGCGCTTCGAGAACATCGATTCGCTGCCGATCCATGCCGGCGTGATGATCGACACGTCGGCGTCGATGGTCGAGGAACTCGACGATGCCGAGGCCGCCGCGCACCGTTTCTTCCGCGAAGTCCTGACTCCGATCGACCGCGCCGCGGTCATCACTTTCGCCGACGCGCCGCGACTGGCGGTGCGCTTCACCGGCAACCTCGAGCTTCTCGCCGGCGGGCTCGCCGGACTCCAGGCCGGGGGCGAAACGCGCTTCTTCGACAGCCTGGCTTTCGCCCTGCACTATTTCTCCGGCGTGCGCGGCAAACGGGCGCTCGTCCTGCTCACCGACGGGGCCGACTCCGAGAGCCGGTTCCGCTTCGAGGAGGTCCTGGAGTACGCGCGGCGGACCGGCGTGACGATCTACGCCATCGGCATCAACGTCCCGAGCCAGCCGGTCGACGCCGGCGTGCACCTCGACCAGTTGGCGCGCGAGACCGGCGGCCGCTCATTCCGCATCCGGCGTGCCAACGAGCTCGCGAGCGTCTACGAGACCATCCGTCAGGAGCTGCGCTCGCAGTACCTGCTGGCCTACCAGTCGTCGCGTCTCGACGGCTCGACGGACTTCCGGGAGATCACCGTCGAGGTCGCCCGGCCCGGCGCCTCGGCGCGCACGATCTCGGGCTACTACCCTTGACCGCCGCGAAAACGCCCCGGCTGGTTCTCGCGTCCGCCTCGCCCCGTCGCAGCGCACTGCTTTTCGATCTCGAGCTCGAATTCCTCGTGCGCCCGCCGCATACCGACGAGAGCCCGCGTCCGCTCGAGGGGCCGATCGATCTGGTCGCGCGACTGGCTCTCGAGAAGGCACGAGCGCGTGTCGAAACGGACGACCTCGTGCTCGCCGCGGACACGATCGTGGTCATCGACGGCGAGATTCTCGGCAAGCCCGCCGACGAGGCGGAGGCGCGCGACATGCTGAGGCGCCTTTCCGGTCGCGATCACGAGGTCTACACCGGGGTAGCCCTGGTGGACGGCAGCGCTGTGCCGGCCCGTCTTGCGAGCCGTGTCGAACGTACCAAAGTGCGGATTCGCACGATGACGGCCGCCGAAATCGCCGCCTATGTCGCCGGTGGCGAGCCGATGGACAAAGCCGGCGCCTACGCGATCCAGGGCTGGGGAGCGGTCTACGTCGAAGCGATCACGGGCAACTACACGAACGTCGTCGGGCTGCCGATACCTGCGGTCGAGGCCTGTTTTCGCGAGCTCGGTTTCGCCATCGAAAGCTTCCGCCGCCAGCTGACCGGAGCACCTAGCCCTCGAACTTGATCGGCTCTCCGAGCTCGGACAGCGAGAAGTTGGTCATGATCTGGTGGCCATTGAAATCGAGCACCCGCAAGTCCTCCACCGCCGCGAGATCCGAGGCCACCTTGTCGTAGGAGCGCGCGTAACGCTCTCTCACGGCGGCAAGCTCAACCTCGTAGGCAATGAACTTGACGATCCCCTTGTAGCGCAGCTTCTCGACGAGGCGGGCGTCGAAGAGCTCGGGATAGGTCGAAAGCACGAGAATCGGCCCGGTGCCGGTGAAGATGATGTAGGACCGGA
>JBDSRU010000414.1:0-5577 GCA_039929145.1 Thermoanaerobaculia bacterium | reverse complement strand
TCAACACCTTCCTCCTGCTGGCATGCCTGGCGCTTCTGGCCGAACGCCAGCCGGCGGAAATCCGCGGCGAAGAGCTCCCGGTGAAGAGCCTGCCTGCCGGCCCGATTGGAGGCCGGGCGCCAAGGTGGCTGGATCTCCTTTCCTTTGCCGCTCTTCTCTGCACGGCGGCGACTGGCGCGATCGCCGCGCTGGGCGACACGCTTTTTCCGGCGACGACGCTCGCCGAAGGGCTGGCGCAGGACCTTTCGTCGACCGCGCACTTCCTGATTCAGCTGCGTGTGTTCCACCCTCTGGTAGCGATCGCGACAGGCATTCTCTGGATCCATCTCGCGCAGCGGGTCCGCGCGGCGGCTCCCGACGGTTCGCGCGCCCGACGATGGGCAACGTGGATGCTCGGACTTGTCGTGACGCAGTTCGCGATCGGCCTCGCCACGCTGGCGCTGCTCGCCCCCGTCCCTCTGCAGCTTCTCCACCTGCTCTGCGCCGATCTGGTCTGGATCGCCGGCGTGCTGCTGGTCGACGCGCGCATGCGCCATACTTCCTGAGCCATGGACTTCGCCCTGTCGCCGCTCGCCGAGAGTCTCCTCACGCGGCTCCGCGACTTCCTCGACCGCGAGGTCCATCCGCACGAGGAGGAGATCCTCGCCACCCGCGCGCGCCACTGCCCGGGACCTCACTGGCGCACCTGGCAGGATTCGCCGCTGGTCGCGAAGCTCCAGGCCAAGGCGCGCGCAGCCGGCTTGTGGAATCTCTTCCTCGCCGACTCCCAGCTCGGCGCCGGCCTGCAGAATCTCGACTATGCGCCACTCGCGGAGGCTATGGGGTGGAGTGTGCTGGCGCCGGAGATCTTCAACTGCAACGCCCCCGACAGCGGCAACATGGAGGTCCTCCTCCATCACGGCACGACGCAGCAGCAGGAGCGCTGGCTCCAGCCGCTGCTCGCGGGCACGATCCGCTCGACCTTCTGCATGAGCGAGCCCGACGTCGCGTCGAGCGACCCGACCAATCTCGCCGCGACGGTCGAAATCGAAGGCGAGGATCTCGTCCTCTCGGGACGCAAGTGGTGGGCCACCGGCGTCGGCCATCCGCGCTGCGAGGTCGGACTGTTCGTCGGGGTCTCCAATCCCCAGGCTGACCGGCATCGTCGCCATTCGCTGGCGCTGGTGCCGCTCGACGCTCCGGGCGTCCGGATCGTCCGCATGCTCCCCTGCTTCGGCGAGTTCGATCCGCCGTCAGGCCACGGCGAGATCGAGTTCGATCGCGTGCGCGTGCCGCGCGCCAATCTGATCGGCGAGCCCGGCCAGGGATTCGCGATCGCCCAGGGAAGGCTCGGACCGGGCCGGGTCCACCATTGCATGCGCGCCATCGGCGCTGCCGAGAGGGCGCTCTCCCTGATGGTCCGTCGCAGTCGCGAGCGCTCCGCATTCGGACGGCAGCTCGTCGACCTCGGCGGCAATCGCGAACGAATCGGCGATCTGCGGATCGCGATCGACGGCGCACGCCTGCAAGTGCTGCACGCCGCCTGGAAACTCGACCAGGCCGGCTCCCGCGGCGCGCGCCAGGAGATCTCGGCGATCAAGGTCGTCGTTCCCGCCGTTCTGCAGCGGGTGGCGGACGAGGCGATCCAGCTCTTCGGAGGCGCCGGACTGACAGGCGACCTGCCCCTCACGGCATGCTTCGCCATGGCGCGCGCTCTGCGCATCGCCGACGGTCCCGACGCGGTTCACCGCGATCTGGTCGCCCGGCTCGAGCTGCGTAAGTACGATCCACCGGCCACGAAACGACCGCAGGGCTGAGGGCTGCGCGCATGGCGAAGCGCGCGCAGCCCAGCGAAAGACTCGACGGCGAGCTCGACGCCGAAGCGATCGCGCGCCTCGACCGTTGGCTCAAGAGCCGGATTCCGGAGCTTTCCGGAAGCCCTCTCCCCGCCGTGACGCGCTACGCAGGAGGGGCCTCGAACTGGACCTACCGCTTGAGCTATCCCGGCAACGAGCTCGTGCTGCGTCGACCGCCGGCGGGCACCAAGCCCAAGTCCGCTCACGACATGGCGCGCGAGTCGCGGATCCTCGATCGTCTCGCGCCGCACTTCGCGCTCGTGCCCGAAACCCTCGCCTACTGCGCCGAGCCGGAGGTTCTGGGCTGCGAGTTCTACGTCATGCGACGGATCGAGGGTGTCATCCTGCGTCGCGATCCGCCGGCTGGCCTCCACCTGACGCCCCAGGCGACCCGGCGGCTCTGCCTGAACTTCATCGACGCCCTGGTCGCTCTGCATCGCGTCGATCCGCTGGACGCCGACCTCGCCGAGCTCAACCGCGGCGGCGGCTATGTCCAGCGTCAGGTCAAGGGCTGGACCGACCGCTACCGCAAAGCGCGAACCGGCAACGTGCCGCGCGCCGAGAAGTTGATGGAATGGCTCGGCTCCCAGGCGCCGCCGGATGTCGCGAGCTGCGTCATCCACAACGACTTCCGCTTCGACAACGTCGTACTCGACCCGAAAGATCCGACGCGCATCGTCGGCGTGCTCGACTGGGAAATGGCGACGGTCGGCGATCCGCTGATGGACCTGGGCGGCGCCCTCGCCTATTGGGTGGAGGCGGGCGATGACCCGATCTTCCGCGCCCTGCGCCGGCAGCCAACCCATCTGCCCGGCATGCTCTCTCGCCGGGAGGTCGTCATGACCTACTGTCGCAGAGCCGGGCTCCCCGAGATCAGCGCCGCGGACTGGACTTTCTACGAGCTCTTCGGCCTCTTCCGGCTCGCCGCGATCGCGCAACAGATCTATCTGCGCTACCACCGCAAAGAGACGCGCAATCCGGCGTTCAGGCATTTCTGGCTCTACGTTCACTACCTGATCTGGCGCAGCCACCGCATCCTCGAGCGCAGCCGGCGGTGATCTCCGAGCCTGCTTCTGGCACAGCACCGCCGACCCAGAGAGCCAGCCCTTCCGCCAGGGAGAAACTGTTCAACCTGGCTCTCTACGAGATCGGCTGGTTCGCCTGCGTGCTGGGCGCGGCGAGCAATCACGCTGGCGCGGGTGCTGCGCTGGCGGCGGGCCTGCTCCTGATTCACCTGACGCTGGCGAAAGACAGGCTCGCGGAAGTCAAGGTCGCGCTCGCCTGTGGCGCCGTCGGCCTCCTTCTGGACAGCGCTCTGTCGTTGACGGAGCGCCTTACCTTTGCGAGTCCTGGGCTGTCGGTGCCCGGCGCCGGAGCGCTCGCACCCTTCTGGGTGGTGATGCTCTGGCTGCAACTCGGAACGACACTGCGATTCTCCCTGGGTTGGCTCTCGGGACGATACGCAGTTGCGGCCGCGCTCGGAGCCGTCGGAGGCCCGATCGCCTTTCTCGGCGGCGAGCGCCTCGGCGCCGCGGTATGGGGCGAGCCGCGCTGGCTGACAGCGCTCTCGCTGGCGTTCGTCTGGGGCCTGGCGACCCCTCTCGTGATCGCGGCCGCTGACCGGATCGGCGCCGGACGGACAGCCGCCTATCGCCGGCTCCGCTAGCGCGGCATCAGCTCGCAGCCGGGTGCGGCGCCCGGCGGTGCTCCGGCCGCAACAGAAGGTGCCAGCGCGGGGCGTCTGCCGGGAGCGCCCAGAGACAGGCGACAACGTAGACCGACATCGCGATGTTGCCGAGCGCGAGAATGGCGAGCAGCCAGGAGACGCGGCCGATCCAACCGTCCTCGCGGTAGGCCACCCAGCCATAGAAGGTGACGAATCCGAAGTAGGCGTCGGCCAGAGTGGCCCGGAACCAGGCGTCGGACCAGAGGTCGGCCAGCGCGACGAACATCCCACGCTCCAGGCTCGCCGTGACGGTGATGGCGATCATCAAGGCGCAGATCGAAAAGAACAGGATGAACAGGAACTTCCTCATCGGCTCCTCCGGAAAACTCCCTCGAGTCTATGCAGTTGCTGCACGAAAGGAGAGTCGAAGCATCTGGCGCGCTATCGTGGTGGAGTGACTTCGTCGAGCGTAGCCGCCATCACCTATCGCGAGCGCGTCGACGCCGCCGCGGCGGCGGAGCGCCGGACGAGACTTCTATCGCTGCGCATCTCCTGGGCACGATTCGGGTCGTTCATGGTCTTCCTCATCGGCGGCGGCTTCGGTGTGGCGGGGCTCGGCTCCGGGCGCTCGGCGCCCTGGATCGCCTGCGCTCTCGGGGCGGCAGCCCTCGCCGGGCTCATCTCCTGGCACGAGCGAGTCATCCGCGGCGAGCGCGCCGCCGCCGCGCGCCGGAGCGTCAATGAGCAGGCGCTGGCACGTCTCGAGCGCCGGTTCGACCTCCTTCCGGTGCGCGCCTTTCCCGACTCCGCCACCCTGCAGGCGACAGCGCGGGATCTCAATCTCTTCGGACAGGGTTCTGTCGCGCAGTGGCTCGGCGCCGTCGCAACGCCCTCGGGACGAGAGACCCTCGCGGATTGGTTGACGGAAAGCCGAAGCACGGCAGGGAAAGTCGTGGGGCGCCAGGGCGCCGTTCGAGAGCTCGCGCCGGAGCTCGACTTCCGGCAGAAGCTTGAGGCGGCAGCGATTCCGCTCGCGGGCACCGCCGCCGCCTCCGCCCGTTTCGTCGAGTGGGCTGCGGGAACTCCGTTCGTCGAAGTCCGGCCGCGACTGCTTCTCGCCGGCCGGCTGTCGGCGCTCGCCAGCCTCGCCTCCTTGGCGATGGCCCTCGCAGGCGTCGTGCCGGTTCACCTCTGGCTCTTCGTGCTGGTCGGAAACTACGCCTGGACGTGGTGGATGAAGCGCGACCTCGAAACGGAGATGGATCTGCTGTCGGCGCGCGAAGGGGCTTTCGCGGCCTACGCCGGTCTGCTGCGCGCGATCGCGGTCCGACGGTTCTCCTCTCCCGGTCTGCTCGCCGTGCAGGCGCGGCTCGCGGCCTCGGGCCTCGATGCAGCCGGCGAGCTGGCCCGCCTGCACCGCCTCTCGGAGCTCTCCGATGTCCGGCATTCGAGCGTGCACACGCTCCTCCAGGCGGCGATGGCGTGGGACCTGCTGCTCCTCGAACGCGTGGCGGCCTGGCAACGTCGCGCCGGCCGCTTCGTCGCCGAGTGGCTCGGGGCAGCCGGCGAGATCGAGGTACTGGGGGCTTTCGGCGGCGTGCACTTCGATCATCCGGACTGGACCTTCGCCACGATCGATCCGGCGGCGGAGGATCTGACCGCTGCGGGCCTCGGACACCCGCTGCTGCCGGACTCCGCGCGCGTCGGCAACGACGTCGTGATCGGACCGCGCGGCCGGCTGCTGCTCGTCACCGGCTCTAACATGTCCGGAAAGAGCACCCTTCTCCGGGCCATCGGCGTCAATGCGCTGCTGGCCCAGGCCGGAGCGCCGGTCTGCGCCACAGCCTTCAGCATGCCGCCACTCGCCGTCGAAACCAGCGGCCGCATCGACGACTCGCTCGTCGAGGGGGTTTCGTTCTTCCTCGCCGAGCTGCAGCGTCTGCAGCAGATCGTGGCGCGCGCGTCGACCTCCGGCGGCGACGCGCCCCGGGTCCTCTTCCTGCTCGACGAGATCCTGCGCGGCACGAACAGCGAGGAGCGCCGCGTCGCGGTGGCGAAGATCGTCGAACGCCTCCT
>JBDSRU010000413.1:0-2555 GCA_039929145.1 Thermoanaerobaculia bacterium | reverse complement strand
CGAACGCTCCCGAGCCGAGCGTCTCGGGGACTGGATTACGGCCGCGTTCGCGAGTGGACCCGTCCTGGCGGGCCACCTCGTCTGGTTCGCGCTCTGGGTCCTGATCAACCTGGGCCTCGCGCCGGAGATCGCCCCTTTCGACCCCTTTCCGTTTCCGCTTCTCACCACCATGGTCTCGCTCGAGGCCATCTTCCTCGCCCTATTCGTCCTCGCCAGCCAGAACCGGCTCTCTCGTCAGGCCGACAAGCGGGCTCACCTGGACCTTCAGGTCGACCTGCTCGCCGAGCGTGAGATGACCGCCGTTCTGCAGCTCCTGCAGGACATTGCCGCCCACCTCGGGGCCGAATGCACGCACGCGCCCGATCAGTTGCGCGAACTGCTCAAGAAGACCGATATCGGGGATCTGACGCAGCGGCTGGACGAGATCCGCCAACCGGACGCCGCGAGGAACCCACCCGCCCACAGCGGCGTCTGAGCATGCGCGCCGGGCTGCGGCGAATTCGCCCGTCGGTTTCGCAATTCGTATAGTTTCGAAGGTCCCATGAACCATCTCCGCCTCGGCCAACCGGGGCATCTCGAACCGGACTTCTCCGCGAGCCCGGATTTCCTGAGCGGCGGCGGCGAGCTCGGTGCGCTGATGCGTGCCCACGACTGGTCCTGCTCCTCGCTTGGGCCGCCGCATCAATGGCCCCAATCCCTGCGCACCGTCGTGCGCATCATGCTCAACACCGGCCACCCGATGTACATCTTCTGGGGTGTCGAAGGTTCCTGCCTGTACAACGACGCCTACCGCGAATCGATCGGCAGCGAGCGGCACCCTGGATCTCTCGGACTGCCGGCGCGGGAAGTGTGGGCCGAGATCTGGCCGATCATCGGCCCGCAAATCGAACAGGTGCTCTCGGGCGGAGGAGCCACCTGGAACGTCAATCACCTGGTTCCCATCACCCGCAACGGCCGGCGCGAGGACGTCTACTGGACGTACAGCTACAGTCCGATCGACGACGCCAGCGCTCCCGGCGGGATCGGCGGAGTACTGGTCGTGTGCACCGAGACGACGGCACAAATCCTCTCCGCCCGCAGTCTCGCCGCGGCGCGTGACAAGGCCGAGTCCGATGCGCAGCAACTGAACGTCGCCATGGAAGCGGCCCGTCTGGGCGATTGGCGCTGGGAGGCCGCGACGGATATGGTCGCGTTCTCCGAGCGCGCCGCCAAAATCTTCGCCATCCCCCCCGGCGCGCCCATGACCTGGGCGGCGCTGCGCGACCTGCTGCATCCAGACGACCGGGAACGTGCGCGCCTCGCCGTCGAAGAGGCGATCGGCTCGCGCGGCGACTACCTCATCGAGTATCGGCTGACCAACGGCGGGCGCGAGCGTTGGATCTCCGCCAGCGGGCGCGCCCGCTACGACGAAGACGGCGCCATCCTTTGCATGTTCGGGGTGGTACAGGACATTTCGTCCGACCGCTTTCTCGTGCATCTCGACGACGAGGTGCGCACGGTCTCGGACCCGGACGAGATCACCTTCAAGGCGGCAAGCCTCCTCGGGGCGCATCTGCACGTCAGCCGCTGCGCCTACGCGGTAGTGGAAGACAACCAGGATACCTTCCTCCTCACCGGCAACTACGTCGCGGGCACCCACAGCATCGTGGGGAGCTACCACTTCCGCCAGTTCGGCGCCGCCTGTCTCAGCCTGATGCGCTGCGGGCAGCCCTTCGTGGTGGAAGACAGTGAGCTCGATGAGCGGATCGACGAGACGGATCGCGAGGCCTATCGTTCGACCGCCATCCGGGCGGTCATCTGCGTGCCGATTCTCAAGTCCGGGAAGCTCGTGGCAGCGATGGCCGTGCATCAGATCGCCGCGCGCGTCTGGGCGCCGGCGGAAGTCGCGCTGGTGCAGCAGGTCGCCAGTCGCTGTTGGGAGTCGCTCGAACGGTCGCGTTTCGAGGGCGAACAGCTCCATCTGCTGGCTCTCGCCCAGGAAGCCAACCGGGCGAAGGACGAGTTTCTCGCCATGCTCGGCCACGAGCTCCGCAATCCGCTCTCGCCGATCCTGACCGCGCTGCAGATCATGCGGCTTCGCGCGCCCGGAGACTCCGTCCAGGAGCGCGCGATCATCGAGCGTCAGGTCCGGCATCTGACACGGCTTGTCGACGACCTGCTCGACGTCTCGCGCATCGTGCAGGGCAAAGTCGAGCTCAAATCCGCGCCGGTCGAGATCGCCGACGTCGTGTCGCGCGCGATGGAGATGTCGGGCCCCTTGTTCGAGCAGCGCTTTCAGGACGTAACCGTCGAGATCGACCCGGCGAGGATGACCGTCGCCGGCGATGCCGCGCGCCTCGATCAGGTGGTCGCGAACCTGTTGACGAACGCCAGCAAATACACCCCGCAGCGCGGCAGCATCCTCGTCCGCGCCTGGCCCGAAGATTCTGAGGTCGTCATCGCCGTGATCGACAGCGGGCTCGGCATCGCCGCAGAGGTCCTCCCCAAGGTCTTCGACCTCTTCGTGCAGGCACGCCAGGCGCTGGATCGCTCCGAAGGCGGCCTCGGCCTCGGGC
>JBDSRU010000412.1:0-4702 GCA_039929145.1 Thermoanaerobaculia bacterium | reverse complement strand
CAGCTCAACCACCCGAACATCGCCCAGATCTACGGCCTCGAAAAGAGCGGCGAGACGCGCGCCCTGGTGATGGAGCTCGTCCCCGGCCCGACGCTCGACGAGCGCCTGGCAGCCGGGCCTTTCTCCCTTGCTGAAAGCCTTTCGATTGCGCTGCAGCTCACGCAGGCACTCGAGGAGGCGCACGAAAAGGGAATCGTCCATCGCGACCTCAAGCCACAAAACATAAAAGCTTCTGGTGAAGGAAAAGTAAAGGTCCTCGATTTCGGGTTGGCCAAGGCGATGGATGCTGTCGGCGCCTCTTCGTCGGCGGGAGACCTCGCGCGCTCGCCGACGCTGATGAACTCCCCCACCTTGACCGCAGTGCACGGCACGCAGCTCGGCGTGATCCTCGGCACCGCCGGTTACATGGCGCCGGAACAGGCGCGCGGCAGCGCGGTCGACAAGCGGGCCGACATCTGGGCCTTTGGCGTCGTGCTCTACGAGATGCTCGCCGGCGAACGCCTGTTCGAAGGCGACAGCGTCGTCGACACGCTCTCCGCCGTGATGCGCAAGGAGATCGACCTCGGCCGCCTGCCCGCGGGCACGCCGGGGGCCATCCGCCAGCTCCTGCGCCGCTGTCTCGAGCGCAATCCGAGGAATCGCCTGCACGACATCGCCGACGCGCGCATCGTGCTCGACGATCTCCTCGCGGGGCGGGCGGACGTCGGCGACGCTCCTCTTTCTGGCTCGGGGCCGGTCGCGGGCGGCACCCGGTGGCCGGTGAAGCTCGCCTGGTTCGCTGCCGGTCTGGTGGCCGGCGCGTTGGCCCTCGTCGGGCTCGGCCGCGCGCTCTTCCAGCCGGCGCCGACCCGTCCGCCGGTGGTGCGCTCTCTCACCTATTCGGGAACCAGCGGCAGTGCCAGCGTCTCGCGCGACGGCAAGTTCATGGCCTTCGTCTCGTCGCGGGACGGCATCGCCCGAATCTGGCTCAAGCAGCTGGCGAGCGGCGAAGAGGTCGCCCTCACCGCCGGCAGCGATTCCTGGCCGCAGATCTCCCCGGACTCGGGCTCCGTGCTCTTCAGAAGGACCGACAAGGGAAGAATCGATCTCTATCGCGTGCCCCTGGTCGGCGGCGAACCGCGCCGCCTGGCGAGCAACATCACTCTCTCCGGTTGGTCGCCGGACGGCAAGCGGATCGCCCTGGCGCGCGCTCTCGACCGCGGAAACCAGGTCCTCCTGATTCCGGCCGAGGGCGGCGAGGAACGGCTGCTTGCCGAGCTCGACACCGGCGTGCGCGGGCTCGACTGGTCGCCGGACGGCAGCGCGCTCCTGACGGTGACTTCGGCGCGGGTGAACTCGATCTCGTCGACCGCCATCGAGACCGTCGAGGTCGGAACCGGCAAGCGGCGCGAGCTCTACCGCCTGCCGGCTGGGAGCGTGTGCAGCGCGGCGTGCTGGGACGGCAACGCGGCGGTGCTCTTCGCCTGGTCACCGTCGCAGGCCGGGAGAGGAGAGACGCTCCTGCAGAGGCTGGAGCTCGGAGGAACGAACCCGCGTCCGGTGTTCTCGTTCACGTCGCTGCCGCAGCGGATCGAGCTCGCCGGCCCAGGAGCGCTGGTGTTCGACGCCGGTGGGATCCACCAGAATCTGTTCGAGATCGGTGGCGGCTCGACGGCGGAAGAGAACCTCGGCAGGGGGCTGACCGGTGGTCCGACGCGCGACCGCCAGCCGGCGTTCTCTCCGGACGGGCGGCGGATCTTGTTCACCTCGGATCGCTCGGGGAGCCTCGATCTCTGGTCGCTCGAGCTCGCCACCGGCGCCATCCGCCGGCTCACCTTCGACGCTACCGACGACTGGGATCCGCAGTGGAGCCCGGACGGCAAGCACCTCCTCTGGAGCTCGAACCGCGGCGGCCACTTCGAAATCTGGATCGCCGAGCCGGACGGCACTGGCGCCCGCCAGGCCAGTGCGGACGGGAGCGACGCCGAGAATCCGACGATGTCCGCGGACGGCGCTTGGATCGTTTATTCGTCGAGCAATCCCGCCGCCCCCGGAATCTGGAAGGTCCGCCCCGACGGGAGCGACGCCACCCGGCTTCTCGCCGGCGCCTACACGCTGCCAGAGCTCGCGCCGCAGTCGGGCTGGATCGCGGCGGTCGAGACCTCCTCAGGCAACGAGCGCACGATCCGCATCGTCCGCCTCGAAGACGGTGCCGCCGTCGCCCACCTCACCGTCTCCGGCCGCAGACAGAACCCGGGCCGCTCGCGCTGGCTGCCGGACGGCCGAACCCTCGTTTTCTACGGCGACGACGAGTCCGGCAAGGCGGCGCTCTTCGAGCAGCCGATCGTGCCTGGGCGCGACACACGGAACGAACGGCGGCGGGTGGCGGTGAGCGATGAGCAGCGAGTGATCGAGTCGTTCGGCGTCTCGTCGGTTGACGGCCGTATCGTCGTCTCGGCGGGTTGGGCCGACAGTGACATCCTGCTCGCCGAGGGGATCCCGGGCATCGGCGCAGCGTTGCGGGACAAAAATCCGTGAGCGACTCCTCCTCGGACCTCCGCCCTGCGGATTCGGCCCGCCGGCCGACCTTGGGACTCGACGCCCTGGTCTCCGCCGCCGACGAGCTCGGCGGCGTGCGGCGTCGCGATCTCGCGCCCGGCGACCGACTCCTGGTCTCGACCAAGAACTCGATCTATTCCCTGGTGTTTCGTGTCGACGGCTGCTTCGAAATCTCGGGCGGCCGCTTCGCGCGAGATCCGCAAACGGGCAGCTGCACGCAAACCCTCGCGGTCCACGGCTGCAGCGCCGGCGGCCACGCCCTCTTCACCACGATCGTCGCGGCACCCGGACTCTTTCTCGAGCTCGGCGACGGCACGCGCACCACCCGCATCCGCAAGGTGCGCCTTATCCCTGCCAAGCCTGGCGGGAAAACCGAAAACCCCTGGGGCGATGTCCAGTGAGCGGCACGGTGATCGGCACCCGCCTCGGCCCCTACGAGATCACCGGCAAGCTCGGCGAGGGCGGCATGGGCGAGGTCTATCGCGCCACCGACTCGCACTTGAAGCGCGAAGTCGCGATCAAGGTCCTGCCGGCGGCGTTCACCGAGGACAAGGAGCGCCTCGCCCGATTCGAGCGCGAAGCGCAGCTCCTCGCCCAGCTCAACCATCCCAACATCGCCCAGATCTACGGCCTCGAAAAGAGCGGCGAAACGCGCGCGCTGGTGATGGAGCTCGTCCCCGGCCCGACGCTCGACGAGCGCCTCGCGACCGGGCCCCTGCCCTTGACGGAAAGCCTTTCAATTGCGCTGCAGGTCGCGCTCGCCCTCGAGGAGGCGCACGAGAAGGGGATCGTCCACCGGGACCTCAAGCCGCAAAACATCAAAGCTTCTGGTGAAGGGAAAGTCAAAGTCCTCGATTTCGGGTTGGCCAAGGCGATGGATCCGGCTGGGGCTCCTTCGTCGGCGGGAGATCTCGCGCGGTCGCCGACGCTGATGAACTCACCCACACTCACCGCGGTCGGCACCCAACTCGGCACCATTCTCGGCACGGCGGCCTACATGAGTCCGGAGCAGGCGAAGGGCAAGGCGGTCGACAAGCGCGCCGACATCTGGGCGTTCGGCGTCGTGCTCTGGGAGATGTTGACCGGCAAGCGGCTGTTCGAAGCCGAGAGCGTGCCCGAGACCCTCGCCGCGATCTTCTCGCGCGATCTCTCGCTCGCGACGCTACCGGTCCCAACTCCGCCCGCGGTTCGGCAACTCCTGGCCCGCTGTCTCGAACGCGATCCGAGGCGCCGGCTGCGCGACATCGGCGAAGCGCGGCTGGCACTCGAGTCGCTCCTCGCGCTCGGCGACGCTCCGGCGGGACATGTCGAAGAGCTCGCGGCGCCCGGGGCGTCGGGTCTCTCGGCGGGCGCGCTCGGCCGGCGCCGGTGGCCCTGGCTCGGTGGCGCTCTGGTCGGCCTGCTGGCGGGCGGCATCGGCGGCATGGCGGTCGCGCGGTTCGCCTCGTCCCAGGCCCTCTCGACCGCCGGGGACGCGACGATGCAGACCCTTGTCTCGGGCGGCCCTTCGGAATTTCCCTCCCTGGCGCCCGACGGCAAGACGCTTGCCTTCAGCTCACTCCGCAACGATGAAGAGCGGATCTGGATCAAAGATCTGGTGAGCGGCTCGGAGAGCGCGCTCGGGCGCGATCCCTCGTCCAGGCCAGTCTTCTCTCCGGACGGCACCAGCATCCTTTTCGAGACTCACGAGGGCGTACGCAACGACCTCTACCGCATCGCGCTCGCCACCCGCGAAGAGCGCCTGGTGGCGCGCGACGCCTTGCGAGGCGACTGGTCGCCGGATGGCCGTTCGGTGCTCTTTCTCCGCCGACCCGCCGGTGCCGGTGCGGCGCCGCAGGCGGAGTCGGAGATCTTGAGCATCGATCTGGGAAGCGGTCAGGAGCGCAGCCTGTTTCGCGGCGAGATCGCGACCAGTGGCAGTGTCTTCCCGAAGTGGTCTCCGGATGGCAGGTCGATCGCAATCGGGGTGGTAGAAGGGCAGGCTGGCATCGCCAGTCGCGTCGGGCTGCTCGATCCGCAGAGCGGTCGGCTCGAGCAGTTCCCGATCCGGCTTCCGCACATCGCCGTCAGCCGGGTCCGGGGGATGGACTGGATCTCGAATCGGCGGCTGGTGCTGCTGCTCGAAGATGGCGGCGGCTATCTGGGTTCGTCCGGACGACTTGCG
>JBDSRU010000411.1:0-2910 GCA_039929145.1 Thermoanaerobaculia bacterium | reverse complement strand
AGGCCGGAAAGATCGCCCTCCTGCACACCCCGCAGTCGAAGGAAGAGCTGGCCGATCACGAGGACGCCTTGAAGTCCCTGATCCTCGCCCATCGGTCGATCGCCGCCGCCTGCGTCGGGGTGAACGGCGACGCCGACCTCGGGATCGCCCTGTCGCAGGGCGCCCAGGACTTCACCTACTTCACCGCCCCGGCAGGCCACACCTTCATCTTCAGGCTGTTCACCGACCGCAAAGAAGCGGTTCAGTTCATGAAGAAGCGCACCGGCGGCGACAAGAAGTCGGTCGAGTGGGCGGAGAGCATTCCGTTGGCGACGTCCAAGGAGCTGCAGAGCTATCACTAGCTTGAGTGTGGAGCCGACCTACAGCGTCTCGGCGCTGGGGCGCGAGATCAAGGAGCTCCTCGCCGAAGCCTTCGATTCGGTTTGGGTGGCGGGCGAGATCCAGCGCTACAAGGCGAGTCCGGCCGGGCACCACTACTTCGATCTGGTCGAGAAGGGGGAGGGCGACAAGATCGTCGGCGTCCTCTCCGCGGTGGTCTGGAAGGGCGAGTATCTGCGCCTGCGCGCGGCGCTCGATCGCGCCGGCGCCCGGCTCGTCGACGGGCAGCGCGTGCGCTGCCGGGTGTCCGTCGACTTCTATCCCCCGGGCGGACGTTTGCAGGTACAGGTGCGCGAGATCGATCCGAATTTCACCCTCGGCGACCTCGCGCGCCGGCGCGAAGAGACGATCGCGGCGCTCGCGGAGTCCGGCCTCCTGGAGCTCAACAAGGCGCTGCCGCTGCCTCCGATCGTTCTGGACATTGGACTCGTGACCTCCGGCGGAAGCGCTGCGTACCACGACTTTCTCGCGACGCTCGCCGAGAGCGGCTACGGCTTTCGCATCCTCTTCGTGCATTCGGCGGTGCAGGGTCCGGAGGCGGAGGTGAGCCTGCCCTCCGCCCTCCGGTTCGCCGCCGCCGCTGGCTGTGATCTTGTGGCGCTGATCCGCGGTGGCGGCTCGAAGAGCGACCTGGCGGTTTTCGACAGCCGGGCGGTCGCCGAAGCGGTAGCGCGGTCGCCCTTGCCGGTCTGGACAGGTCTCGGGCACGAGATCGACGAGTCGGTGGCTGACCTCGCGGCGCATCGCAGCTTCAAGACGCCGACGAAAGTCGCCGAGGAGCTGGTGGCGCGGATCGCCAATGCCGATCTCGCTATCGCCCGCCTGCGCGAGCAGATGACCCGTCAGGCGCGGCTTTCGGTCGCCGAAGCGGGCGGACGGCTGGCGCGCGCCGAGCGCCGCGCCGTCGCCGCGCGGACGCGCCTCGCCCAGGTGGGGCTGCGGCTGGCGACGCTCGCGGAAGGGTTGCGGCGGGTCGCCCGGCATCGCCTGCGCGCCGCCGAGCAGCAGATCGCCGGCTGGTCGCGGTTGGTCGCCGAGCTGGCGCCGTCGCGCACACTCCGGCGCGGCTTCAGCATCACCCGCGATGCCGCGGGAACCGTGTTGCGCGACCCGGCGGCGGTCGCCGCGGGAACGACGATCGAAAGCGAGCTGGCCGGGGGTCGTCTGACCAGCCGGGTCGAGGAGAGGCGATGAGTCCGAAGAAGTCCGAAGGGCTGGAACCAGACGTGCCGGCAGTGGCCGCAGCGGCCGAGCCGGGATTCACCGCCGCGATGCGTGAGCTCGAGAGCATTCTGCAGCGCATCGAAGGGGACGAGCTCGACATCGACCGCCTGGCGGAGGAGCTGCGTCGGGCGACGGCGTTGCTCGAGCTCTGTCGCGGCAAGATTCGCCGCGCCGAGCTCGAAGTCACTGAAATCGTGCAGCAGCTCGAGAAAAGCTGAGCGACGAGGCCGCTCAGCCGTGGACGGTCGGCTCGACACCGGCCGCGAGCGCGAGGTCGCGGTCGAGCTCGAGCCAGCCTTGGAAGCGCAGAGCCAGGGCCTCGGCTTCGACTTCGCGGCCGGCGAGCCGGTAGAACAGCTGCCAGTGACGCTTTTCGGCCGGGCCGAGGTCGGCCAGGAGCCGCGCCACCTCGGGGTCGGTCTCCTGCACGACTTCGAGCAGGCGGGTGAAGCGCTCGCAGCTGCGCGCCTCGACGATCGCCCCGAAAAGCAGTCGATCGACCTTCGTCCACGGCCCCTGGCGGGCCTCGATCCGGGCCCGCAGGGCCTGCACCCAGCGATTCACCCGCCGTCCGGCGGTCGGCAGCTGCCGCCGGTTGAGGATCGCTGCGACGCGGCGGAAATGCTGGATCTCCTCGGCGGCGAGGTTGGCCGCCGCCTCGACGAGCTCGAAATCGTCCGGATACCAACCGGCGAGAGCCATCGCATAGAGCGCCACCTGCTGCTCGCAGACCGCATGGTCGGCGAGGAAAACCGGCAGGTTGTCGGCGGCGAGCCGGGCCCAGGAGGGCTTCGTCTCGACGAGGAGCGGAAGCTCCTTCGCAACCTCGTCGTAGGAGATCTTCACCGGCGGGCGCAAGCTACTTTTTCCTGGCCAGATCGACGTCGAAGGCGACCGGACGACCGGCCTTCGCATCCGGATGGGCGACTCCGTCTTCGCGCAGGTCTTCGCGAATCAGCAGCTCCAGGAAGAGCTCGCGTACACCCGTCCGCCCGCGCTGCTGGAAGATGCGGCGGATCTCGCGCGGCGTCACCCGGATGCCGGTCATGGCGCGCAGGTACTGGCTGAAGACCCGCGGCCGGGAAGCGAAGCTCACCACCAGCAGAAGGAGCAGGACGACCGCGCATCCAAGCAGGATGAAGGTCGGATTGGCGAGCGCCTGGAGCATCGTGGGCGCGATCCTAGCGCTTTCGCATCGTCGGCAGGGGCGCGGTAGCATCCGGCCGATGGCGAAGACAACTGCGCTCTCCGCGGAAGGGCTCCGGCGCTATGCCCGGCATCTCTCGCTGCCCGAGGTCGGGGTCGCAG
>JBDSRU010000410.1:0-4297 GCA_039929145.1 Thermoanaerobaculia bacterium | reverse complement strand
GGAGTGGCAGGCCACCTGCGGGCGAGGAAGGGTGGAGCGGCGTACCAGGCGCCTCGTCTCCGGTCCCCACTCTACTCGATCTCGTCGCGGCGTGCGGGCCGCCTGAACTTTCGACCGGTCTTCACGCTCGAGGCTTGTTGGTACCCGCCCGAAGCGAGTGGAAACGGAACTTGCGCGAGTAGCCCCTCTGGGATCGTGAAACAGACGCGCGACTTCGCCCCTGCCCGGCGCACTCGCTCAGGCGCCGATGAGGGTGCGAGGATTCCTTCGTGCGGAAAGCTGCTGAATCTCTTCGCGGGACGCCTCGAGTCAGGGAGAGCGCCACGCCGAGCGGGTCCAAGCAAGATCGGTCGCGCTCTGCTCGGCGCTGCATTCGCGTCGCGACCCACCAGCGGTGGGGTCTCTACGCGGGAGTGACCCATATAGAGGGCTTTGACCACGGCCTTGGGCTGACATAGAATTGTTTGCTCTGTCGTAGTGCGGGTGGCCTGTTCCGGCGCCTGTGCCTGTGGGATTTCCGAAGTCCGATGGCCGCACGAGCTCCAGATAGTTCGTCGCACGAAAGGCGGTTCCCGTGAAGCGCACGTTTCAACCGAACAATCGTCGTCGCAAGAAGACCCACGGCTTTCGCGAGCGTATGAGCACCAAGAACGGCCGCAAGGTCCTTTCTCGCCGCCGCCGCAAGGGTCGTAAGCGTCTCACCGTCTGACCGCCGCCGTGGTTCCGGCAGGCGAGCCGCAGAACTCGCAGGTCCCGCTCCGGCGTAGCGAGCGATTCAGGCGCAGCGAAACCCTTCGCAAGACGGACGATTACCGCCTCTGTTACGCCGAAGGTCGGCGCAAAGGCGGATCTTTCCTCGTTTTGCACAGCCGCGCCAATTCTGCCGAGGTCCCCCGGTTTGGCCAGACCGCAAGTCGCAAGGTCGGTTGCGCCGTGGAGCGCCATCGACTCAAGCGCTGGGCGCGCGAAATCTATCGCCGCTGGCCCGACCGCGCACGACTTCCGTCGGCCGACCTGATTGCCCATTTCAAGCCCGGCGCAGCCGGCGCCACCTTCACCGATTTTCGCCGAGAGCTCGAACGCCTGCTCACCGCGCTGCTTCCCCAGCCAGCGGGCGGCGGCTCCAGCTCCGGGGCGGCCGGGATTGCCGAACGGCGAGGCCGCGAATGACGCGGCTTCTTGTCGCCCTGCTGGTCGGTTACAAGCGCTGGCTCTCGCCGCTTCTGCCGCCGGCCTGCCGATTTTCCCCGACCTGTTCCGAATACGCCCGCCTGGCTCTGCTCGAACAGGGTTTCTGGCGCGGTTCTTTGAGCGCCGCCGGACGGCTGTTGCGTTGCCAACCGTTCGGCGCTGGCGGTATCGACCTGCCCGCCTCGGGCCGTCGTTGACCTTTTTTCTGGAGCCCGAGACCCTTGGATAACAAGCGCCTGTTGGTCGCCGCTGTCTTGTCGATGGCGGTTCTTTTCTTGTGGCAGATCGTCTTCCCGCCGCCGGAGCCGGCGACTCCGGCGCGGCCGTCGCAGACTGCAAGTGCCACCGCAACCGTTGAGACGCCTGCCGCTGCCGGTGCCGCGGCTGCGACGTCTCCGGACGCCGCCCCGGGCGCCGCGCCCGCGGTGGTGGCGGTGCCGGCGTTGCCTCCGGTCGAGGCGACCGAGGAGCGCCATGAGATCCTCGAGAACGAAGCCGTCCGGGCCGAGTTCACCAACCGCGGAGCGCTCCTGCTTTCGCTCCGGGTGAAAGGCATCAACGCCGAAGCCGGCAAGGCGGGCGCTCCCGCGGGCGAGCTCGAACTGGTGGCGCTGCGCAAGGAGAGCGCCTTGCCGTTCTCGCTGGTGGGGGCAGGCGGCGAGCCGCTGGCCGTCAATGCAGCGCTCTTTGCCGTGACGCGCGAGTCGACCCAACAGGGCGAACGCCTGAGCTTCCTCTATCGCGGCAACCAGGGCGAAGTGGAGAAGAGCTTTGTCCTCGGCAGCGACGGACGGATGGAGATTGTCGTCGCTGCCCCGGCCGAGAAGAGCTTCAATCTTTTGCTCGGACCGGGCCTGCGAGCGCGCACCGCCGCTGAGCTCGCCAGCCGTTTCGAGCTCCGCAGGGCGGTCTGGAGCTCCGCCGGCAAGGTGGAGATTCTCGACCCCGGGAAGGTCAAGGAGCCGCTCGAGATCGCCGGCGACACCTTGAACTGGGTCGGCCTCGAAGACACCTACTTCCTGACCGCGGTGGTGCCGACGAAGCCGGTGGCCAAGGCGCGCTTTCGGCCGGTCCTGCTGGTCGCGGCCGGCGAGGAACGCACCTTCGACAACCGGCCCGTGCCGGCGCCGCCGGCAGAGCTCGCCGCTGCCGACAAGGACTTGCCGCGCGACTTCCTGCTCGAGATCGAAGCGCGCCAGGGTCGCATCGAAGCTACCTCGTACTGGGGCTCGAAGCAGCTCGATCGCCTGACCGCCATGCCGTACGGCCTCGACAAGACGGTAAAGCTCGGCATGTTCGGCTTCCTGGCCCGCCCGCTGCTCTACAGCCTGCAGTGGATCCACGGCAACGTGGTGGCGAACTACGGCTGGGCGATCATCCTGCTCACGGTGGCGCTCAAGATTGTGCTCCTGCCGCTTTCGCTTTCGGCTTTCAAGTCGATGCGCAAGATGCAGAAGCTCAATCCGAAGATGCAGTCGGTGCGCGAGCGCTGGAAGGGGAAGCTACGCGACAAGAACGGGCGCTTCAACCCCGACGCCCAGCGCCAGATGAACGAAGAGATCATGGGGCTCTACCGTTCCGAAGGGGTCAACCCGGCCGGCGGCTGCTTCCCGATGCTCATCCAGCTGCCGGTCTTCTTCTCGTTCTACAGCCTGCTCTCCTCGGCGGTCGAGCTCTGGCACTCGCCCTGGATCCTGTGGATCCACGACCTCACGGCGTCCGACCCGTACTACGTCCTGCCGATCGTCATGGGCCTGTCGCAGATCGTCCAGCAGCGGATGACTCCGGCACCGCCCGACCCGGTGCAGAAGCGCCTGATGCAGTTTCTGCCGATCGTCTTCACCATCTTCTCGCTCGGATTCGCGAGCGGCCTGGTGCTCTACTGGCTGACCAACAACGTCCTGACGATTGCCCAGCAAAAGCTCTACAACTCGTTCAAGGACCATGAGCCGCAGACCGAAGTCGTGGTCGTCAAGGGCGGCGGCCGAAAGGGTGCGAACTCATGAAGACGCGGCGCTTCTTCGCGGGCAACACGCTTCCCCAGGCCCTGATGGCCGCGGCGCGCTACCACGCGCTGTCGCCGGACGATCTGGCGTACAGGCAGCGGGAGAAGCGCCATGGCTTCGTGACCCGCATCCGGCGCTACATCGTCGAGGTCGACCCGGCGGCGCCGTTGCGCACCGGGCGAGAGGCGCAGCCGGCGGCAGTGGCGGCTCCTCCCCAGCCCTCCGCCGGGAAGAACGTTCTCCTGGCCCAGGCAGCCCCTCCGGCAGTCCGAGCTGAGCCAGCGCCGCGGCTTCGTCCGCCGGTGCCGCCGACGCCGGCCGCTGCACCGCGGCCGCGAGCGGCCAGCCCGTCGAGCCACGCCGATCCGTTCCTGCCGCCGGACGAGGAGTCGGAGCTTGCTGCCTCGGTGGCGGTCGGGCATCTGCTGACCCTTGCCCGGCTGGAGCTAACGGTCCGGGTCGAGCGCCAGCCCGATCGGCTGCTGATTTCGCTGGCCGGTCAGGACGAGGCGCTCCTGCGCGAGCTCGGGGAGGAGTTTCTGGACGACCTCGAACACCTGGTGCCGCGTGCCATCCGCGGGCTCGCCGGTCGCATGGTGCGCTGCAAGGTGGAGGGCGCCGGGCTGCGCAGCGCGCGCGAGGATGAGTTGCGTGCCTTGGCCGAGCGCGCCGCGGCCGAAGCGGTGGAGGGAGGCGAGGCGGTCCTGCTCGAGCCGCTCTCGGCGGCGGACCGGCGCATCGTGCACCTGACGCTGGTCGACGACCCGAGAGTGACGACGGAGAGTCAGGGTTTCGGTGCGGAGAAGCGCATTCTCATCGTCCCGGCGCCGCCGTCGATCGCTTCCTAGGGCCGCCAGGAGCTGGCGGTGGCCGCGCTTCTCAGGCGCGTCTCGGGCAGATGTTTCACGTGAAACACTCCCCCTCGGCAGCCCGGTCCCGCCAGGCCGCAGCGATCTCAGACAACCCAAGCCGATGCTCGAGCTCGAGACCCTCACGCAAGTCGATTTTTCCCGCCGGCTGGGCAAATTCTGGCCGGGTGAGCTCCCGCCGGATACGCACGAGCGGCTCTTCGCGCACTACGAGGAGCTCCGCCTCTGGGC
>JBDSRU010000409.1:0-3479 GCA_039929145.1 Thermoanaerobaculia bacterium | reverse complement strand
GGCCGAGTTCGTGCTCCTCGACCTGGGGCTCCCGGTCTGGGCGGCGACGCTCGTCCTGGTGCTCGGCGAGCGCTTCCTGCACCATCCGCGCCGCGAAGGGCGGCAACAGGCGGGGCTGGTCCTCCTGGGCCTCCTGCCGTGGATGTGCGTCGTCTTCTTCCTCGCCGGGCGGCAGCTGCTGGGTCTGCCGGTGGTTTCGGTGCCATCGGCGCTCTGGACCCTGGTGCTGCTCGCCTTCCCGGTGGCGGTCTTCGTCGCGATCTTCCGCTTTCAGCTCTTCGACATCGAGCTGGTCATCCGCAGGAGCCTGCTCTACGGCGCACTCACCACTTCGCTGGTGCTGATCTTCTACGCCGCGTTGGGAGCCGGCGGAGCGCTCTTCGCGCGCAGCCTCGAAGGCGGCCGCGAGTCGGTGTGGGTCGTTTCGGCGGCGACCCTGGGACTGGGGTTGATCTTCAATCCGATGCGCAAGCGGCTGCAGGCGCTGATCGACCGCCAGCTTTTTCCGGAAAGCCAGGCATTTCGCCAGCGTGTCCTCGGACTGGTCTCGGACCTCGCTTCGCGCGGCAAGCTACCGCGCATGGGCGAATACCTCTGCGATGAGCTCTGCCGGACGTTCGGTCTCGAGTCGGCGACGATCTGGATCGCGGCGCCACCGATGGGTCAACTGATGAGCCTCGCCGCCTCCGGGATCACTCTCGAGGACAGTGAGCAGACGGTGCTGCTCGCGCCGGACGATTCGGGGCTGCGCGCGCTCACGCGCGGAGCGCGGCCGATGCCGTCGGCGCAGCTCGAGCGCGCCGGCGGTTCGCTCGCCATGCGGGTGCGCGGCGCCGGCGCCGAGATCACCGTGCCGATGCTTTCCCATGGCCGTCTGGTCGGGCTGTTGCTGCTCGGAGCGAAGAAGGGTGGCGAGCGTTTCGTCGCCGAAGAGCTCGAGCTGCTCAAGCAGCTCGCGGGCCAGGCGGCGACGGTGTTCGAGAACGCCCGGCTGTTTGAATCGGCGACCTTCGAAGGTCTGACCGGGCTCTATCGCCGCGAAGCGGTGCTCGAGATCCTCGACCGCGAGTGGAGCCGCTCCATCCGCTACGACCGGCCGCTCTCGATCGCTCTCGCTGACCTCGATCGCTTCAAGTGGATCAACGATCGCCACGGCCATCTGGCCGGCGATCTGGTCCTGCAGCGGGTCGCGGCGGAGCTCAAGGCGCAGGTTCGCGACACCGACTTCATCGGCCGCTTCGGCGGTGAGGAGTTCCTGATCGTGCTTCCTGAAACGCAGCTCGATGGCGCGACGCGCCTCGCCGAGAAGATCCGCGAGCGCATCGAGGCGATGGAGATCGCGATCGACAGCGGCGAACCGCTCAAGGTCACCCTGTCGATCGGCGTCGCCGCCAGGGCAGAGGTGCGGGGCGACGGCAAGACCCGGGCGCGGCCGCTGCTCTCCGCCGCCGACGCGGCGCTCTACAGCGCAAAAAGAAACGGCCGCAACCGGGTGGAAGCAGCCGTATCCGACATCGCGCCTTCCTGAATCACCAGGCGATGATCAGTCCCGCCGACGCCTGGCCCTGATCGAAGCTGCTGGTGTAGCCGTAGTCACAGTAGCAATCATCATCCCAGTAGTAGTCGTCGTTGTTGCCGTCGAGCAGAGTCCAGAAGCCACGGCCTTCGAGGCGCAAGCCGATGTTGTCGGTGAAGAAGATCTTCACCCCACCGCCGATCGAGCCTGAGAACTTGTTTTCGGCACGCGCTCCCGGGACATCCGGATTCAGATTCGCGATGCCGAGGCTGGCGACGAAGAACGGATGGATCTGGCCGTTGCCCCACTGGAAAAGCCCGCCGACATGGTAGTAACTGACGTCGAAATCCGAGACGCCACGGCTGCCGCCGAAGAGACCTTGGTCGTACGCCAGCCGGGTCTGCTGGCGGCTCGCCAGAAGCTCGATCTGCGCGACCGGCGAGAGCGGAATGCCGAAGGTCACGCCATAGGCCTCGCTGTCGTCGGCTTCGAGATCGAATTCGAAGAGTGAGCTCTCCTCGGCCGAGATCGTGCCTCCGAAGTTGTAGGAGAAGGTTGGCGTGAGCTCGAAGCGGCCGCGGCTGTAGGGGCTGTTCGAGGGGATGGCGTCCTGCGCGAAGGCCGCCGCCGGGGCGAGAAGCAGAATGGACAGTACGAACGACTTGCGGAACATCGGAAACCCTCCTGGGTTCCTCCGGGGTCTGGTTGTGTTGCCGGAGCCTGAACGGAAGGGTAGCAAACTCGATACCAGGCACCCGCCGGGCGCCCACCCGGTCTCGCCGCCCTGCCCGCAGGACCCATCAACAGGGGCTCGAAGCGGCGCGATGCTACGATTCGGGCTCGCCCAAACCCAACCACGACAAGGAGAAGACATGAGCCCCGCCATCCTGCTGTTCGCCGCCGCCCTGTTCGGATCGGACTCGCCGGCGCCCGCCCCCGCCCAGGCCGCAACGCCGGCGCCCGCCAAGGCCGCAAATCCGCGCGTCGCGCTCGAGACCTCGTTGGGCCGTATGGTCATCGAGCTCGATCCGGCGATGGCGCCGAAGACCGTCGAGAACTTCCTCGGCTACGTGAAGTCGGGCTTCTACGACGGCACGATCTTCCATCGCGTCATTCCCGGCTTCATGATCCAGGGCGGAGGCTTCACGCCCGACATGAAGCAGAAGGCGACCCAGGCGCCGATTCCGAACGAGGCCGACAACGGCCTGAAGAACCGCCGGGGAACGCTGTCGATGGCGCGCACGAGCGATCCGGGGAGCGCCACGTCGCAGTTCTTCATCAACGTCAACGACAACAAGTCGCTCGATCACACCGCCAAGACTGCGGGCGGATGGGGCTACGCGGTCTTCGCGAAGGTGGTGGAGGGAATCGAAGTGGCCGACAAGATCGTCAGTGTGAAGCGCGGCAATCGCGGGCAGTTCGGCGATGTGCCCGAGACCACGGTGGAGATCCAGAAGGCGACTCTGCTGCCGTAAGCCGGGGAATCCAGAGCCAGAAACGGAAAAGGCGGCGTTCGCGGATCTCTCCGCACGCCGCCTTTCTTGTCTCTGCCGCCGACTGCGCGGGCCCTGCGGGTGCTACGCCTGCGGGTGCTGGGCCTGCGGGTGCTGGGCCTGCGAGTGCTGGGCCTGCAGGTGCTGCGGATGCTGCGAAGAATGGTGCCGAACGCCGGACTCGAACCGGCACGGGTTACCCCACACGCCCCTCAAACGTGCGCGTCTACCAATTCCGCCAGTTCGGCTAGCTTGAACATCGAAGGATTGAGGCGTCTCTTTACGGATTCTGCGTTTGCGGTGCCGGCGCGTCGGCGGGCGGCGGCGTGGCGTCTGCCGGCGGCGGAGTCGTGGCGGCGGGCGCGTCTGCCGGAGTCGTAGTCGGAGCCGCTGCCGGGGTCGTCGCCGGAGCGCTGACCGGAACCGGCTTCGCGGCCTTCATCACCGACGAACCCTCGACGTGGCCCTTG